>JAITMS010000119.1 GCA_031277255.1 Azonexus sp. | reverse complement strand
TTCACCCGCAGACCCGAAGACAGCCGCGTGATCGCATTGTTGAGGCTGCTCGAATTCTTGTTCAGAAACATCTGGGCGCTGTTGGTGTAGAGGTTGGTGTTGATGACTTGTGCCATTTTGAGACTCCTTCACGAAAATTATGGATCGAACCTGCGGCCCGGTGATGCGAGTAATTCCGTCTGCCGTTGAATCAATTTACGACGGGTGGGAGAAAAACTTTAGGGGATTTTGGGGCGGCGGGACTTGCCCTGCTGTTTCATCTTCTCACGGCGGCGTAGGGCGGGTCTTGACCCGCCAGCCAACATCAAACTGGCTTTTCGACCGCCGGGTCAAAATCAATATTTGATGTTGGAATGGCGGGTCAAGACCCGCCCTACGGGAGGTGGAATGGTTCGTCGGGCGGGTCAAACCCCGCCGTCCCGGTCGGATGATGTGGATGGAATGGCGTGTTGGGCGAGACAATCCGCACCCGCGAAAAACCCCCTCGCCCTTGCGGGGAGGGGGCTCCAGAGGGTTTATTCCCCGCTTAACGCAAGAGCGTCAGCACGTTCTGCGGGATCTGGTTGGCCTGGGCGACCATCGCCGTACCCGACTGCTGGAGAATCTGGGCGCGCGACATATTGGCCGTTTCCGCCGCGAAGTCGGCGTCCATGATGCGGCTGCGGGCAGCGTCCTGATTGGTCTTGGCGGCGTTCAACTGGGTGATGCGGAAGTCAAGCGCGCTCATCACGCTACCGATCACGGCGCGGTTGTTGGCGACCGAAGTCAGCGTGTCGTCAATGGTGCCCATGGCCGCCGAGGCGCCGCCCGAGGTGCTCACGCTACCACCTACCTGGGCGACGCTGGTGAAGGTGGCGGTCAGCGTCTGGGAGGAGGTGGTGCCGACCTGGAAGGAGAAGGATTGGAACACCTTCTGGTTGTTGAGCGTGGCCGCGTCCTGAAGGTCCTTGATCTGCGTGTTGAGCTGCTGGTATTCCTTGTCCAGATAACCGCGCTCGGTATCCGAGATGGTGCCGTTCAAGGACTGCACCGTCAGTTCGCGCATCCGTTGCAGAATGTTGCCGACCGTGTCGAGGGCGGCGTCAGCCGTTTCGCCAAAGGAGTTGCCGTCGGAAGCGTTACGGATAGCGACGGTGAGACCGCGCGAGTCGGCTTCCATCCGCGTGGCGACGGCCAGACCGGCAGCGTCATCGCGCGAGGAGTTCACCCGCAGACCCGAAGACAGCCGCGTGATCGCGTTATTGAGGCTGCTTGAATTCTTGTTCAGAAACATCTGGGCGCTGTTGGTGTAGAGGTTGGTGTTGATGACTTGTGCCATTTTGAGACTCCTTCACGAAAATTATGGATCGAACCTGCGGCCCGGTGATTCGAACAATTCCGTCTGCCGTTGAGTCGATTTACGACAGGCGGGGAGAAAACTTTAGAAAATTTTTTCGGTGCGGCGTCGTTTCATCTTCTCTCGACGGTGGCACTGGCGGGTAGGGCGGGTCTTGACCCGCCAGCCAACATCAAATATTGATTTTGGCCCGGCGGGTCAAGACCCGCCCTACGTCCTTTCACCGAACGAGGCCGTGTCTTCCGGGGCGGCGGCCCAATCTTTCGACAATTCGCTGCGCTCAACATAACGATGAAAGGACGAATACGGCCAATCCGCCACGCGCGCCACATGGCCATGTTTCACCGGATTGAAGTGGATGTAGTCGACATGCGCCGTGAAATCGGTTTCGTTCCGAATCAGATGCTCCCAATACCGACGTTGCCAGATACCGCGTTCGCCCTTGACCATGCGCCGCTCCGAGCGGTATTCCCCGGTTGGCGTCGCGCGTGAAAACAGGGCTTTGACGCTGCGCCACCGCGTCGCGTTGTCGGCATCGTCCGGCGGCAACCGCCATAGACAATGCAAATGGTCGGGCAAGATGACGATCGCCAACATCTCGAACGGACGCTTTGCCTGGGTTTGACGGAATGCGTCGCGCAGGGCGTCGGCATGTTCAATCAACAAACACCGATCCCGCCGCAACAGGTTGACGGTGAAGAAATACGTACCCCCTGGCATCCAGAGGCGGCGATAGTTCGACATGGACGGTAGTTTGCCACGGTTGGCGGGAACGGCGGTGGAGCGTAGGGCGGGCCTTGACCCGCCGTTTCAATTTACGGCAGATGCGCCGCCAGCCATTCTTCGAGGTGTTCTTCCAGCACGTAGTTTTCTTCAACCCACTGCCGCATCCGCGCGCCTTCCTGGCGGGCGGCGTCGAGGTCGTGGAGGCGCTCGCGCAGCGCGGCGATCCAGCGGTCGGGGCGGTTGGGTACGCGGGTGGCCGGGGAATCCTGATAGGGCAGGATGTCGGTGCAGACGACGGGCAGCCCCAGCGCGCCGTAGTCGAGCAGGCGCAGATTGCTTTTGCCGTAGTTGAAGGGGATGTCTTCAAGCGGGGCGACGGCGATGTCGAAATTGAGGTCGGCCAGCGCCTGCGGGTAGGCTCTGAAATCGACCAACTCGTGATATTCGGCGAGGAGCGGGCGGATTTCCTTGGGGCACATGCCGAAGAAAACCCAGTCCGCTTCATGGCGGGTGGCTTCGATGACCGGCAGCATCAATTCGAGGTCGCCCTGATGGCCGCTGCCGCCCGCCCAGCCGATGCGGGGTTTGCCGCCGAAGCGCGGCTGCTGCGGGCGGATGTTCAGCCACATGTCCTTCGCCAGCCGGTTGGGAACGACGCGGATGTCGTCGATGAAGTGGCGCGAGGTTTCGGCCAGGTATTCGGTGCTGACGACCAGGCGGTTGCAGTGGCGCAGGGCGGCTTGGTAGCGGCGGCGGGCGTCGGCGGGAATGTTCTTGCGGAAGACGCTTTTGAGCGGCATGTCGATGAGTAGATCGTCGTTGGCGTAGACGATGAAGGCGTCGGGGGCCTGGGCGCGGAAATATTGGAGTTCGAGCTGGTAGGCGTCGTGGATGTAGCATTGGGCGATGTGCGCATCGGCCTGGCAGCGGGCGATTTCGGCGGCGGTGAAAGTGGCGCCGCCGATTTCCTGAAAAGCCTCGCATTCCTGAACCAGACCGGCTTCACGGGCGGCGCGCAGCGGCTGGGTGATGCGGTAGGTGCCTTGGCCATTGGTCAGCGGGCGGGCAAAAATACGTGGAACCCGGCCCGGTAGATAGCGCCATGTCGGCAGGTGGCGCGTTTCGATAGCGACAGTTTCGGAGGCGAGACTGAGGTTCGGGTTCCACAGGCGGTCGTTGGCGAGTTCCGCTTGCCAGCGTTGCCGGGCTTGTTCTTGCGCGCGGTAGGCGGCGAGAAATTTTTCGGCGTTGGCGGCCTGGTCGATGCGGTTGCTGTTTTCGATAATGTTGCCGTAGTAGGCGGCGGTGACGAAGGGGGTGTAGATCAGCCGCCGCCCCTGGGCGCGGAGCTTCAGGCTGAAATCAAGGTCGACGGCGAGATCGGAGGCGTCAAGACGCTCGTCCAGTCCGCCGACGGCGAGATAGTCGGCCTTGGCCAGCAACAGGCAACTGGTGGGGACGGCGGCGACATCGCGGCAGACTTTGAACATGCCCATGTAGCCGTCATGGGAGAATTTTTCGTGGTGACGACCGGGCGCGTCGGCCAGTCCGTTGATGCCGAGGGTGTAACCGGCGTTTTCGATCATCCCGCGATGCGGTTGCACCTGTTTCGGCGTCACCGCGCCGATGCCGGGACGCTGGCCCTGGGCGAGCAGTTCGTCGAGCCATTTTTCCTGCAAGATGCGGGCGTCTTCGCCGAGCAGAACGAGATAGTCGCCGCGGGCGTAGCGGGCGGCCTGATTGAGGGCGGCGGCGCGACCCCCCTTTTCCGGGGCGAGAACGGTGATGGCGCGGTCGCCGCGGGCGGGGAGTTCGGCGAGATAGTGTTGCAGTTCGGGGTCGGCCTCTTTGTCGTCCGTGACGATGATGATTTCGTAATGGACATAAGCCGTTTTTTCAAGAATGGCGGCCACGCCCGGTCTGATGAATTCGAGCACGCGGGCGCTGGGGATGAGGATGGAGATGAGCGGCTGGGCGGCGGGGTAGTAGATGACCCGCCAACTGTCGGCGCTGGTCGGCATGACATCGCTGTTTTCGTCCAGTCGCGTGAGGTGGGCGGCCAACGCCTCCATAGAGGCCATTGGGCTGGTCGGGACATTTTCCTTGAAACTCATCAGGACATCGGGAATGCCGCAAATGCTCGCCGGGCCGCTGGTTTCAATGAGACGCAGGAGCAGGTCGTACCACGGACTGTCGGCGCTGGCGCTGACGCCGCCCGCCTGCCGCAAGGCGCTGTGGCGGACGAACAGGGGGCCGATGAGGTCCGCCGAACGGCTCCATTCGAGATTCAACTGGCCCTTGAAGCGGGGATTGAGGCGCTTGCCGCTGGGGCTGTTGACGTCGTCGTCGACGTAAAACGCCTGCATCTCAGGCTGGCGCTCGGCTTCGCTGGCGATCCGCCACAGGCAGAAGGGGTCGAGCACGGCGCCAGGCGGCAGTTCGATCAGCCAGTCGCCGTCCTGGTCGACGATCCGGTCGAGGATGGCTTTGCCCTCGCCCAAAGCGGCGACGCTATGCCAGCCAAGACTGGCGATGGCTTCGATCCCGGCGGGCGGGGGCGATTCGGTGACGACGTCGATCCGCCAGTTGCCGTAGAACTGGTTGTTGAGGCTATCGAGGGTTGCCGCCAGCCCGGATTTTTCGGCGACGGCGACCCGGAGCAGAATCCGGAAAGTGGGCTGGCTCGGCCAGCGGGCCATTTCGCCCTCGATCACCCGCATGTCACCGGCGATGAAGCCGCGCTTTTGCAGCCATTTGGCGTAGGCGCGGTTGATTTCCCGCTGACGGCTGGCGCTGCTGCGGCTCGCCTCGCCCAGAAGATCGTCAGTTGAATCGTCACCCATCACTTCGGCTTCAAGCTCGTCGGCATCGTCGGCGGTGTCGTTGAGCGCCGCCGCCTCCGGGTAGCCGCGAATGGCCGTGGCGGCGAGCAGATAAAGATTGTTGCGCTGCGCTTCGATGAGATCGCGGATCATGGGCAGGGTCTCGTCGCTGCCAAAGTCGCGAACGGCGGCGCTGATTTTTTCGCCGGTCAGCAATTGAATCTGGCGGGCCTTGGCCAGGAGACGGAGCGGCTTGGCCCAGCGATCCGAGGCAAAAACGAGGTCGAGCAGGTGAATCGGGTCGTGGCCCCGGCGGCCAAGCGGGAGAAACTGATAGGCGGCATTCTGGCGATCCGCTCGCAGATGGCCGAGCGGCTGGTTGATGAAATAACCTGCCCCTTCGGCAGCCAGACGCAGCCACAGATAAAGATCGGCCAACTGCGGCAGGGCCAGCGGGCAGGGGCCGCCCGCCCACTCACAGGCGCTGCGCCGAAAAAGACCAAAAGGCAAGGGAATGTAGTTTTGCAGGAGGAAAAAAGGCATGTCGTCGACCGGGCCGCTGGCTTCATGCGGTATCGGCGCTGCCTCGTCGGCGGCGCCAGTTTTGTCCCAGCTGGTGTAGGCATAGGCGCATTGCGGGTTCTGATCGAGGGCCTGGCCGGTTTGCTCAAGAAATTCCGGTTCCCACAACGCATCGGCGGGCAGGATGACGACATAGTCGCCGCCGCTCAATTCATAACCGCGCTGCAACGCGCCGTTAAAGCCGAGATTGCTGTCGTTCCGGTGGTAGTGGATGCGGTCATCCCGCCGCGTCCACTCGGCGGCCCGCGCCGCCGTGTCGTCAGTTGAGGCGTTGTCGATGAGCCAGACGGAAAAATCGGCGCGGCTCTGGCGGCTGATGGCAGTCAGGCAGTCATCAAGAAAATGCGCGTCGTTGCGGCAGGGGATGATGATGTCAATGCGGTGCGGCATGGCCGGGCCTTTCTGTCAGGTCAAGTGGCGGCGATATTAACCCGGTTCCCCGCTGCCGCCGGAGCAAGGGGTGTTGATATGTTGGCGGGCGACGGCGTCTCGCGTCTGCCGCCAGATTTGTAACAGCCGCTGCCGCTCCTCGCCCTGTTGATCGGCCGCCTGTTGTTTGATGACATTGAGGGTCAGTAGATCCTTCAGCGCCTTCCCGGAATAAAAAAACCTGTCGAAACTCAGCGCCAGCGGCTCGTAAAAGCGCGTTTGCCATTGCCTTTCGGTCGCCAGCAAGAGGCTGGCCAGGCGCTCGATGAAAAACACCTTGATTGGAAAAGATTTGACGTTCCCATACGTGCAGGCGGCGTTGAGCTGCTGTCCCAGCGGCGTATCGTCTTTTTCGGCCAGGGCAAAGATCATTTCGGCCTTGGCCAGCCAGTGGCGCCAGAAGGCTGGCCGGGCGAGGAAGTAATTGCAGAAAATGGCATTCCTTGAATCGGTGATGAGGTTCGCCAGGTCCGTGCCGGGCGCCGCCAGATCGACGCCCGCCCGGAATGCCCAAGCGACTTCCGGGTGAAAGTGCGCCCCCTGCTCAAACACATTCTGGAACAGGGCGCTATGGTCGAACCACGGCGAGAAGGAGATGACATCGACTTCAGCCGCCGTCGTGGCGGCAAAAGCCTGAACCTGACGGGCGCTCAAGCCGGTTTTGTCGCCGAATTTCGGCGACAGAAAGCCGTAAAACTCGCCTTCGTTCAAGGGCTGCCCCAGCAAAAAATTGCGGATCGGCCAGTATTCGCACCAGTCCGGGCGCTGCCCGGTATTGTCGAGCGGGATCAAGCCGGGATCGAGCGCCTGCCAGGTCTCCTCGTTGTAAAAAATCTGATAGACGTTGGCCTTGGCCGCTGGCTGAGGCGTTTGCGGGGGGGAGACAGGCATCGGACGGATTTCCGGGGGCGAGGAATCGAGCATAAAATCTTATCGACCGGGTTCAGACAATCTTGAGGGGAAGTCCATGCATCAATCGGCGCTTGAATACGGCAAACTGTTTTTCCGCACCTATTTTAAGCCGACCAGCGCGGCGACCGTCGTCGATATTGGCGCGCAGAACGTCAATGGCTCGCTCCAGTCCGTTTGCCTGCCAGCGATGCGCTACGTCGGCGTCGACTTCGTGCCCGGCAAGGGCGTCGACATCGTCCTCGACGAGAATGATCCGTACAAACTGCCATTCGCCGACGCCAGCCTGGATGTGGTGGTGTGCAGTTCGGTTTTTGAGCATTCGGAATTTTTCTGGCTGCTGTTTCTGGAAATTCTGCGCATTCTCAAACCTTCCGGCCTGTTCTACCTGAATGCGCCGAGCAACGGCTTCATCCATCGCTATCCGGTCGATGCCTGGCGCTTTTATCCCGACGCCGGTCTGGCCCTGGTCAAGTGGGCGCGCCATTCCGGCTACGCGCCGACGCTGCTGGAATCCTTCATCGGCGGCAAATCCGCCGCCGACCAGACGCCCGGCCATTTCTGGAACGACTTTGTCGCCGTCTTCGTCAAGGACGAACAATGCGCGGCCCTCTATCCGCCGCGCATGATGGATGCCATTACGGACTACCACGAAGGCTACAACGGATTGACCGGCGCGCGCGCCAACACCCATGAACTCAGCCCGGATCTGATGGCGCTCCTTGAGGCGCAACAGGCATGGGCCGCGGCAGAGCAACGCGCCACCGCGCTGGACGAAGAACTGCGCCTCGCCAGAGCGGAAATCGAGCGGCTATCGGGCCGGGCATAGGGCGGGCCTTGGCCCGCCACCCAACATCAAATTGCCCGCCACGTTTAACCCAACCCCCCGGATAATCAGGTTTTGGTATTTTGAACCCCCGTTTCCCGCGGAGATTTCCCATGTTCATGCTCAAAGGCAAAACCGCCCTCGTTACCGGCTCGACCAGTGGCATCGGTCTGGGCATCGCCACCGCCTTGGCCCGGCAAGGGGCCAATATCATGCTCAACGGTTTTGGCGACTGGCAGGGGCCGCGCCAGCAGGTGCTTGAGGCGGGCAAAGCCGCCCGCATCGAGGTCGGCTACCACGGCGCGGATGTCAGCCGCGTGGCCGACATTGAAGACCTGATCGCCAGCGCCGCCCGCGACTTTGGCCGGGTGGACATTCTGGTCAATAACGCTGGCATCCAGCATGTTGCCAACGTCCAGGATTTTCCTCCTGAGCGTTGGGACGCCATCATCGCCATCAACCTCAGCAGCGCCTTTCACACCACGCGCCTGGCGCTGCCCGCCATGCAAGCGGCCAACTGGGGGCGCATCATCAACATCGCCTCGGTACACGGCCTCGTCGCCTCGGCGCAAAAAGCTGCCTACGTGGCGACCAAGCACGGCATCATCGGTCTGACCAAAGTCGTCGCGCTGGAAAACGCCACCACCGGCGTTACCTGCAACGCCATCTGTCCCGGCTGGGTGCTGACGCCGCTGGTGCAAAAACAGGTCGACGCCAAAGCCGCCGCGCAGGGCATCTCCAACGCCGAAGCGACCCGACAGTTGCTGGGCGAGAAAGAACCCTCCCTGCAATTCACCACTCCCGAAGAACTGGGCGAGCTGGCCGTATTCTTCTGCTCCCCCGCCGCCAACAACGTGCGCGGTGCGGCCTGGAACATGGACGGCGGCTGGGCCGCGCAATGAGTCTTGTAAATCTGGGGTAGGGCGGGTCTTGACCCGCCGGTTCAACATCGAATTTTGATTCTGGATGGCGGGTCAAGACCCGCCCTACAGCAGCCGACTCAGCGCGTAAGCCGCGAGGAGCAGGAAGAAGACGCCGCTGACGCGGTGAATCCAGATGAGCGGCAGGCGATTCAGGAAGCGGCGGCCGGCGTAGACGCCGAGGAGCGAGGTGGCGGCGAGGGCCAGCGTGGCGCCGAGCCAGACGGCGAGGCTGTCGGTGGTGCTGCCAAGGCCGGCGACGGCGATTTGGGTTTTGTCGCCGAATTCGGCGAGAAAAATCAGCAGAAAGGTGGTGGCGAAGACGTTGCGGCCTGGTTTGTCGCCGATTTCCCCGTCGTCGTTTTCTTCCTGATAGCGCAGCGCGTTGATGCCGAAAACGGCGAACAGCAGGGCGACGGCGGCGGTGACGAGCGATTCCGGCAGCCAGGCGGCGACGGCGGCGCCGAACAATACGGCGAGCAGGTTGAGGATGGCAAAGGCGGCGATCGCGCCCAGCGCCACTGGCAGACCACGATGGCGGGCGGCCAGGGTCATGCAGACCAGTTGGCTCTTGTCGCCGAATTCGGCCAGCGCGATCAGGAGGAAAGTCGCGCCTGCCGACGACAGCCAGTCGCCGAGTCCGGCGGTCATGGTTGGGTGCGCGGCAAGCTGGCGGCGCTCAGGATTGAGCGTCCGCCGCCTGGCGGTGCGGGCAGGCTGCCTTGATGCAGCGGGCGTAGAGGTGGAGCGCGTGGTCTTCGATGGCAAAGCCGCGTTCGGCGGCGATGGCGTTTTGGCGGCGCTCGATTTCGGCGTCGTAAAATTCCTCGACGCGGCCGCAGTCGACGCAGACCAGATGGTCGTGATGCTTGCCCCGGTTGATCTCGAACACGGCCTTGCCGGATTCAAAAAAGTGGCGTTCGAGCAGCCCGGCCTGTTCAAACTGCGTCAGCACGCGGTAGACGGTAGCCAGGCCAATATCCAGATGTTCAGCGAGAAGCAGGCGGTAAACGTCTTCCGCCGTCAGGTGGCGCAGCGCGCTTTTTTCAAAAAGCTCAAGGATTTTGAGGCGCGGAACCGTGGTTTTGAGGCCGACGTTCTTGAGGCTTTGGGGATCGCTCATCGTGAGGCTGCCAATCTGGAAACGGAATGGGGCGCGGCACAGGCCCGTGAGGGAATTCGGGTATGATACAGGGCTTCACCGCCGATTCAAAAATACCGGAAAACCGCATGTCCTATTCCTTCCATTCTCGCCTGCTCCGCCTGTCAGCGATTGCCGCCTTGTCCGCCGCTCTCGGCGCCTGCTCGTACAAGCCGAGTTTCATCAGGGAATACAAAATTGATGTCCAGCAGGGCAACGTCCTCCGGCAGGACATGGTTGCCCAGTTGAAGCCGGGGCAGACCAAGGACCAGGTGCGCTTTCTGCTCGGCACGCCGCTGATTGCCGATATTTTTCACCAGCAACGCTGGGACTATGTCTATCGGTTCAAGAGCGGGAAAACCGGCGAAGTCGAATCGCGGCGGCTGACCCTGTTTTTTGACGCCGACAATCGCCTGCAACGGGTCGAAGGCGATGTCGAGGCGGCCAGCGAGGAAGATCTGGCGATGTCCGGCGCACGCACGCGGGTGGTCGATCTCGGCTCGCTGCCGCCGGACGCGCCGGGAGCCGAGAAGCTGCCGCCGGAGGGGCCGGGCTTCTTCCGCAGCCTGTGGCGGACGATCGGATTCTAAAAAGATGAACCGGACACGCATTGGTATCGTTGGCGCCAGCGGGCGCATGGGTCGGATGTTGATCGAAGCGACGCTGCAAGACGAGCGGATGGCCCTCGGCGCGCTGTTCGAGCAGCCGGGCAACCCCTTTCTCGGCAAAACGGCGGGCGACCTGACCGGGCTGGCCAGCGATGTCGTGGTCGGCGATGACCTGGCCGCCGGTCTTGAAGCGATCGACTGCCTGATCGACTTCACCCGACCCGTCGGCACCCTTGACCACCTTGAACACTGCCGTCAGGCGGGCGTCGGCATCGTCATCGGCACCACTGGTTTCGAGGCCGCGGGCAAGGCGGCGATTACAGCGGCGGCCAGGGAAATCCCCGTCGTTTTCGCGCCCAATATGGCGGTTGGCGTCAATCTGGTCTTCAAACTGCTCGATACCGCCGCCTGCATTCTCAATCAGGGTTACGACATCGAAATTGTCGAAGCCCATCACCGTCTCAAGGTCGATGCCCCTTCCGGCACCGCGCTGCGCATGGGCGAAGTCGTCGCCGCCGCGCTTGGCCGCGATCTTGCCCAATGCGCCGTTTATGGCCGCGAAGGCGTCACCGGCGAACGCGACCCCTCGACCATCGGCTTTGCCACCGTGCGCGGCGGCGACATCGTCGGCGACCACAGCGTGATGTTCTGCGGCCTCGGCGAGCGTGTCGAAATCACCCACAAAGCCAGCAGCCGCATGCCCTACGCCCTCGGCAGCCTGCGCGCCGCCCGCTTCCTCGCCGGACGGCAGAACGGCCTGTTCGACATGCAGGACGTACTCGGCCTGCGCTGAATCAGAGGACAGAGGACAGAGGACAGAGGACAGAGGACAGTCAGTTACCGGCGCGCTGCGCCGCAAATTGACTATCCATCCTCAGTCCTCCGATAACCCCTCGCCCGCTTGCGGGAGAGCAACTGTGTTCAAAATCAATATTTTTGAGTATTTTTCAGGCGGTCTCCTTTTGTATGGAAGTAGGTTGCCAAGGGGTTCCCGACTTGATGATGGCGTTGATGATGGTCAGC
>JAITMS010000112.1 GCA_031277255.1 Azonexus sp. | reverse complement strand
TCCTCATCTCCATCACAGACCTCACTTGCCACGGCATCTCGTTCTCCGAACAAAATGCCTACCATAAGGTGTCCATCATGTCCCCGAACAGGTGTCAACTATGTGGCCGGTCTGTACACCCGCCAAGGGGGAGAGGAGGGATTTGCCTCCCCTCTCCCGCATGGCGGGAGAAGGGACGGGGGTGAGGGCTGGCGGCGCAAGAATGACTGATTCCTGACATCTGATACCCGTATAATCGCCGCCTTTACATTCTTGACCGCTTGCCGTGACGCTGCTTGACCAGGAAATTGCCCGCCGCCGCACCTTTGCCATCATTTCTCACCCCGACGCCGGTAAAACGACGCTGACCGAAAAGCTGCTGTGGTTCGGCGGGGCGATTCAGGTGGCGGGCGAGGTGCGGGCGCGCAAAGCGTCGCGCCACGCGACTTCGGACTGGATGGAACTGGAAAAGCAGCGCGGCATTTCGGTCACCTCCTCGGTGATGCAGTTTCCCTACCGCGAGTGCATGGTCAATCTGCTCGATACGCCGGGCCACGAGGATTTTTCGGAAGACACCTACCGCACGCTGACCGCTGTCGATTCGGCGGTGATGGTGATTGATTCGGTCAATGGCGTCGAGGCGCAGACGATCAAGCTCTTGAACGTCTGCCGGATGCGCGACACGCCAATCCTGACTTTCATCAACAAGCTCGACCGCGAGGGCAAGGAGCCGATTGATCTGCTCGACGAAATCGAATCGGTGCTCGCCATCCAGTGCGCGCCGATGACCTGGCCAATCGGCATGGGCAAGCGTTTTCGCGGCGTCTACCACCTGTACGACGATACCGTGGCCCTGTTTGATCCGCAGGCTGAGAAGGGCACGGCAGAAATCATCGCCGGTCTGGACAACCCGCTGCTTGCCGAGCGGATCGGCGGCCAGGCCGATGAATTGCGCGCCGACATCGAACTGGTGCGCGGCGCATCGCACCCGTTTGCGGCGGCGGCTTATCTGGCGGGCAAGCAGTGTCCGGTGTTTTTCGGCTCGGCGGTCAACAATTTCGGCGTCCAGAGCCTGCTCGACGCCGTGGTCGATTTGTCGCCAGCGCCCAAGGCGCGGCCAACGGTGAGCCGTCAGGTTGAGCCGAACGAGCCGAAATTTTCCGGCTTCGTGTTCAAAATCCCGGCCAACATGGACCCCAAACACCGCGACCGCATCGCCTTTCTGCGCGTCTGCTCCGGCCACTTCGAGCGCGGCATGAAAATCCGCCAGGGCGCTGTCGGCAAGTTTCTCGCCGTCAACAACGCTATCACCTTCATGGCCCGCGACCGCTCGACCACCGACGAAGCCTGGCCGGGCGACATCATCGGCATCCCCAACCACGGCGCTATCCGCTTGGGCGAAACCTTCACCGAAGGCGAAGAACTGCGCTTCACCGGCATCCCCTCCTTTGCGCCGGAGCATTTTCGCCTGGCCCGCATCGCCAATCCGCTGAAAATCAAGCAGTTGCAGAAGGGTTTACAGCAACTGGCCGAAGAAGGCGCGACCCAGTTGTTCCGGCCGCTTTCTGGAACCGATCTGATTCTTGGCGCGGTCGGCACACTGCAATTCGATGTCGTCGCCAGCCGGCTGGAAAACGAATACGGCGTGCACGTCATTTTCGACCCCTACAACTGCGCGATGGCCCGCTGGATCGACGGCGACCCCGCTGAATTGAAGCTCCTCTCCGAGCGTTACAGCGCCAACGTCGCCCGCGATGGCGCTGACGACCCGGTTTACCTCGCGCCGAACACCGTCTATCTCAACATGGTCAAAGAGAAATATCCCAACCTGCGCTTTCTCGAAGCGCGCGAGGTGATCTGATGACAGTACGGGTGCAGACAGCGGCTTTCGACATCGGCGTCGAACTCGCCGCGCTCTCCGCCAATGACGCCCGCGTCGGCGCGCTGTGCAGCTTTCTTGGCCTCGTGCGCGACATCAACGAGGGCGAGAGCGTCAGCGGCATGACGCTCGAACACTACCCCGGCATGACCGAAAAGGCGCTTGAACAAATCGTCGCCGCAGCCCGCGCCCGCTGGCCGATCTACGACGCCCTGGTCATCCACCGCGTCGGCCCGCTCCAACCCTGCGACCCGATCGTGCTGGTCGGCGTCACCAGCGCCCATCGCGGCGATGCTTTCGCCGCCTGCGAGTTCATCATGGATTACCTGAAAACCCAGGCGCCATTCTGGAAGAAGGAAGCGACGCCAGACGGCGGACGCTGGGTCGACGCCCGCCAGACCGACGACAGCGCCGCCGCGCGCTGGCGCGGATAGCGTGACTTTGATGGTCATTACACCCCATGACATAATGATGCTGTTTTGACCCAGGAGCCGGACAATGCAATTAAATGAGCTAAAGGATATTGACGAGTCTGCTCATCCGGCGCCCGCGCCGGTTCTTCCTTTTATCAGCGATGCTGAACGCCAGCGCCGCGAGAAGGCTTCAAAAAGGGCGGAGGCTTCGTCTCGTCTCGAAGGTCTTACGATCTCTGCCGCAGCGAAGGCGATTAGCGCCGAGTGGGAGAGAGGCGAAATGACTGGCGCAGAAATGACGGAGCGTGTCAAGGCGCTCTATGTCCGTCGTGGCTGATCCTTACTTGCTTCCCAATGGGACGCTGCGGAACAGGCTTGAAATCACGGATGCCAACGAGTTGTGCCAGGCCGAGACTGATTTAGCCGAAATTCGTTTTCGGCGCATCGATACGGAGGGGCCAACCGGCCCCTTCACTTTTGACCGCTTGAAAGAAACGCATCGCTATCTGTTTCAGGATATCTACGACTGGGCCGGTGAAACACGAAAAATCGACATATCCAAAGACGGCCACTCGTTTGAAACGCGCCCGATGATTGAGGCGCGAGGCCGTGAAATAACAAAGACGCTGTATCAGGCCAACGAACTAAAAGGGCTGTCGCGTGAAGATTTTGCCGGGAAGGCCGCTGATGTCTTCGGGCAGATCAACCAGATTCACCCTTTCCGCGAAGGCAATGGTCGTGCGCAGCGGGCTTTTATCGAAGCTCTCGCGCTGGATGCCGGACATCAATTGGATTTCAGCGTTGTCAGCCGCGAGCGGATGATTCAGGCATCCATCGAATCGTCTGCCGGTCGCCCTGAAATGATGCGCCGCCTGTTTGATGAAATTTCTGATCCTGGCCGCATCGAAAAACTTGCGAAAGCAACGGATTTTCTTGGTCGCAACGGTTTCGATTGGAATGACCGTTATATCGCGACAACAACACCCGGCCAGCGTTATGCGGGCGTTCTTGTGGGCCGTGCCGGTGACGATGTGATGATGCGTACCCGTCATGAAATTTTCATCGGTCACGCACGGGACATCCCGGATACGGCGCGTCCCGGCGACAATATTTCATTTGTCGCTCGACTGAGGGATTCATCATGTTCTTCGCCACCCACCTGAAGCGCCTCGGCCTCATTCTCTCCTGCGCCGTGCTGCTCGCCGCCTGTGGCCGTTCCGACCCGCAAGCGGCGCTTGATGCCGCCGTCGGGAATTTGCAGGCGGCGCTGGAAAAGAAAGACACCGGCGCGGCGATGGCGCTGCTCCACCCCGATTTCGCCGGGCAGCAGCCGGAAGACAACCGCGAATGGGCCAAAAAAACGATGACCCTGATGTTTCTCCGGCACAAAAATATCCAGATCATCGCCCCGTTGCAAAAAAGCTGGATTGACCCGCAAGTGTCCACCCGCGCCTTCACCGACGCTCAGGTCACCCTGACCGGGGCCGAGGGCCTGATTCCCGACAGCGCCCGGCAATACCGCGTCACCCTCGAATGGCGGCGGCTCGACAAGGAATGGCAATTGATCCGCTTGCAGTGGGAGTGAGGGCCGTAGGGCGGGTCTCGACCCGCCATCCAAGATCAAATATTGATTTTGAACCGGCGGGTCAAGACCCGCCCTACGGCTTCTTCAATCAAGCGCCTAAACCCCCAGCGCCTCCTTGATCTGCGTCAGCGTGCCGGGATCGTCGATGGTGGTCAGGTCGCCCGGATCGCGGCCTTCGGCCAGCGCCTGGATGGAGCGGCGCAGCATCTTGCCGGAACGGGTCTTGGGCAGGCCGGTGACGAAGTGCACGCGCTTGGGCCGGGCGATGGCGCCGAGGATGCCGTCGACGGTCTTTTTCACTTCCGCTTCCAGCGCGGCGGTCAGTTCCGGCGTGGCGATTTTGGCCGCGTCCTTGACGACGGCGAAGGCGACCGGCTCCTGCCCCTTCAACTGGTCGTTGACGCCGACCACGGCGACTTCGGCGATGGCGCTGTGGGCTTGCACGGCTTCCTCGATCTCGCGGGTGCCGAGGCGGTGACCGGCGACGTTGATGACGTCGTCGGTGCGGCCCAGGATGAAGTGATAGCCGTCCTCGTCGCGGATGCCCCAGTCGAAGGAGCTGTAGACCAGCGGTTCGGTGAACAGGCTGAAATAGGTTTTGACGAAACGCTCGTCATCGCCCCAGAGCGTGGACAGGCAGCCGGGCGGCAGTGGCGGCAGCACGCCGATGATGCCTTTTTCGTTGGCCGCGCACTCCGAGCCGTCCTCGCGGAAAATCTTGAGGTTGTAGCCGAAGGCGGGAAAGCTCGGCGTGCCGAACTTGATTTTGGTTTTTTCCACGCCATGCACCGCCGAGAGCATGGGCCAGCCGGTTTCGGTCTGCCAGTAGTTGTCGATCACCGGCAGCTTCAGTTCGCCCATGATCCATTCGTGGGTCGGCTGGTCGAGCGGCTCGCCAGCGAGGAACAGGTAGCGCAGCGAGGAAAGATCGTACTTGTGGAGGAAGGCCGGGTCCTGCTTTTTGAGCACGCGGATGGCGGTGGGCGCGGAGAACATGATGTTCACCTTGTACTTTTCGACCATCTGCCACCAGATGCCGGCGTCGGGCCGGATCGGCGTGCCTTCGTACATCAGGGTGGACATGCCGGCGATCAGCGGCGCGTAGATGATGTAGCTGTGGCCGACCACACAGCCGATGTCGGAGGTGGCGAAGAAGGTTTCCCCCTCGTGGCCGGTGTAGATGTACTTGATCGAGGCGGCCATGGCGACGGCGTAGCCGCCGGTGTCGCGCTGCACGCCCTTGGGTTTGCCGGTGGTGCCGGAGGTGTACAGGATGTAGGAAGGCTCGCTCGATTCCAGCCAGACGCAGGGCACCTGGGCGTCCATGTGTTGGGCGCGCAGTTCGGCGTAATCGACATCGCGGCCCGCCACTTTGTTGAAGCCCGGATCGAGGCCGCGATCGACCATGAGGATTTTTTCCGGCGGGAACTGGGCGAGCTTGCAGGCTTCATCAAGCAGATGCTTGTAGGGCACCGATTTGCCGCCGCGCATACCGGCGTCCGCCGAGACGATCAGCTTTGGCTTGGCGTCGTCGATGCGGGTAGACAGCGAGCCGGAGGCAAAACCGCCGAAGACCACCGAATGAATGGCGCCGATGCGGGCGCAGGCGAGCATGGCGAACATCGCCTCGGCGATCATCGGCATGTAGATGAGCACGCGGTCGCCCTTGCCCACGCCCAGGCTCTGGTAAATCGCCGCCATGCGCTCGGTTTCGCGCTGCAACTCGGCGAAGCTGTAGATTTTTTCCTGATTGGTTTCGGTCGAGACGTAAATCAAGGCGCGGGCGTCGGGAGTTTTCGCCGCGTGACGGTCGACCGCGTTGTAGCAGAGATTGGTTTCGCCGCCGCTGAACCATTTGACGAAAGGCGGCTTCTCGTACTCCAGCACTTTCTGCGGCGGCTTGTGCCAGTCGATCAGCTTGGCCTGCTCGCCCCAGAAGGCGTCCGGCTGCTCGATGGAATGGCGATGAAATGCTGCGTAGGTCGACATGGCTAACTCCTCTAGATATTGTGTGATGAAAACAGGCGCTGCATCCGAGCTTGCGCTCGAACGGTATCCCCCATTGCCGAGATTGCTATTATGCCGCCAACGGCAGTTGGCTGACGAACCCGTTTTGTTCATACTGCCTCGGTGATGACAATAAACAACCACGATGACCGACCCGTCTTCTGATCCCCCCGAAGCCGCGCCGCCGCGCGCCATCAAGGACTGGCGGGTCATGGCGCCGCTCTTGGCGGTATTGCTGGCGCTGGTCGGGCTGGGGGTTTATTTTGAGGTGGACAAGAGCGTCATCGTCGGCGGGGCGGTGCTGTTCGGTATGTTGTCCAGCCTCTTTACCTGGCTACTCGGCGTTCTCGGCCTCATTCCCCTCATCGGCCCGCTGCTCGTCAAAGTGCTGGCGCTGCCGCTGATCTGGCTGCTCAACGCGATCGGCTACCTGCTCTCCTTCATCGCCATCAAGCGCGGCTATTCGAGAGATATCCTCACTTATCGCGGCCTGACCGTGGCCCTGATCGTCGGCATCATCATCGGCTTCATCATTGGCCGCCTGGTTTAGCCAGGCTCGGTGATCGTCATGGATTCAATCTTGCTGGAGCAATAGTCAGCAGCACACCCAACAGCAAAACTTTCCCGGCCCTGGTTGAAATTTCCCGTCGTCACCCGCATTTGCGGAACATCCTATTTTTTCCGTGAAGGACAGTGTTCATGCGTAGCGACAAATTGACCACCAAGTTGCAGCAGGCTTTATCCGATGCCCAGAGTCTGGCTGTTGGCGGCGATCAGCAGTTCATTGAGCCGCAGCATCTGCTGCTGGCTCTGATCGATCAGGAGGAGGGCGGCGCGCGCTCTCTGCTGGCGCGGGCAGGGGTCAATGTGGCGGGCCTGCGGGCCGATCTGGAGGCGGCTTTGCGGCGGCTGCCGCAGGTTTCCGGGCATGGCGGCGATGTTTCGGTCGGGCGCGATCTCGCCAATCTGCTCAATGTCACCGACAAGGAGGCGCAAAAGCGCGGCGACGAATTCATCGCCAGTGAAATGTTCCTCCTCGCCTTGACCGAGGACAAGGGCGAAACCGGGCGGCTGGCCAAACAGCATGGTTTGAACAGGAAGGCGCTGGAGGCGGCGATTGTCGCCGTGCGCGGCGGTCAGGGCGTCGATAGCCAGGAGGCGGAAGGCCAGCGCGAGGCGCTGAAAAAATACTGCATCGACCTCACCGAGCGCGCCGCCCAAGGCAAGCTCGACCCGGTGATTGGCCGCGACGACGAGATTCGCCGCGCCATCCAGATCCTGCAACGGCGGACCAAGAACAATCCGGTGCTGATCGGCGAGCCGGGCGTCGGCAAGACGGCTATCGTCGAAGGGCTGGCCCAGCGCATCGTCAATGAGGAAGTGCCGGAAACCCTCAAAGGTAAAAAAGTGCTGGTGCTCGACATGGCCGGGCTGCTGGCCGGGGCCAAGTATCGCGGCGAATTTGAGGAGCGGCTGAAAGCGGTGCTGAAGGAGGTGGCGCAGGACGAAGGGCGCATCATCCTGTTCATCGACGAACTGCATACCATGGTCGGCGCGGGCAAGGCCGAGGGCGCAATTGACGCGGGCAACATGCTGAAACCGGCGCTGGCGCGGGGCGAGCTGCACTGCATCGGGGCGACCACGCTCGACGAATACCGCAAGTACATCGAGAAGGACGCGGCTCTGGAGCGCCGCTTCCAGAAGGTGCTGATCGAGGAGCCGAGCGTCGAATCGACCATCGCCATCCTGCGCGGCTTGCAGGAGAAGTACGAACTGCATCACGGCGTGGACATCACCGACCCGGCCATCGTCGCCGCCGCCGAGTTGTCCAACCGTTACATCACCGACCGCTTTCTGCCGGACAAGGCGATTGACCTGATCGACGAGGCCGCCGCCCGGATCAAGATGGAAATCGACTCCAAGCCGGAGGCTATGGACAAACTCGACCGCCGCATCATCCAGTTGAAAATCGAGCGTGAGGCGGTCAAGAAGGAGAAAGACGAAGCCTCGCAAAAGCGCCTCAACCTGATCGAAGAAGAAATCGACAAGCTGACCAAGGAGTATTCCGACCTCGAAGAAATCTGGAAGGCGGAGAAATCAGCCGTTCTCGGCTCGGCCCAGATCAAGGAAAAAATCGACCGCGTGCGGGCCGAGATGGTCAAATTGCAGCGCGAAGGCAAACTGGAAGAAGTCGCCAAACTGCAATACGGCGAACTGCCGCAACTCGAAGCCCAGTTGAAAGCGGCGGACGCCGCTGGCGACAGAGGCCAGGCCAGGCCGAAACTCTTGCGCACCCAGGTCGGTACGGAAGAAATCGCCGAAGTCGTCAGCCGCGCCACCGGCATCCCGGTCAGCAAGATGATGCAGGGCGAGCGCGACAAACTCTTGCATATGGAAGACAAACTGCACCGGCGCGTCGTCGGTCAGGACGAAGCGGTGCGCCTGGTGGCGGATGCCATCCGCCGCTCGCGCGCCGGTCTTGCCGACCCGAACCGGCCTTACGGCTCCTTCCTCTTTCTTGGCCCGACCGGCGTCGGCAAGACCGAACTGTGCAAGGCGCTGGCCGAGTTCCTGTTCGATTCCGAGGAGCATCTGATTCGCATCGACATGAGCGAATTCATGGAAAAACACTCGGTCGCCCGCTTGATTGGCGCGCCGCCGGGCTACGTCGGCTATGAAGAAGGCGGCTATCTGACCGAAGCCGTGCGCCGCAAGCCCTACAGCGTGATTCTGCTCGACGAGGTGGAAAAGGCTCACCCGGATGTTTTCAACGTCCTGCTGCAAGTCCTCGACGATGGCCGCATGACCGACGGCCAGGGCCGCACGGTCGATTTCAAGAACACCGTGATCGTGATGACCTCCAACCTCGGCAGCCAGATGATCCAGCAGATGGCGGGCGACGATTACGGCGTCATCAAGGTGGCGGTGATGGCCGAAGTGAAAACCTATTTCCGTCCCGAATTTGTCAACCGCATCGACGAAGTGGTGGTTTTCCACGCCCTCGACGAAAAACACATCGCCGGTATCGCCAGGATTCAACTCGGCTATCTCGAAAAACGCCTGGCCCAACTGGATATGGGCATCGTCATCGACGACAGCGCGCTCACCGAACTGGCCCAGGCCGGTTTCGACCCGGTCTTCGGCGCCCGGCCCTTGAAGCGGGCCATCCAGCAGCAGATCGAAAACCCGCTGGCCAAAGCCATCCTCGAAGGGCGCTTCGCGGCCAGGGATACGGTGCGGGTCAGTTGCGAGAACGGCGCGCTTCGCCTCAACCGCGCCTGAGCCACGTTGCGGCTGAAAAAGAAAGGGCGGCGCTACGCGGGCGTCGCCCTTGCAGGGCACAGGCGTTAACCAACGCCGTTTCCCTCTCGTAGGGCGGGTCTTGACCCGCCATCCAGCATCAAATATTGATTCTGCACCGGCAGATTGAAACGGCGGGTCAAGACCCGCCCTACGCCCCTGGCTGCCGCCTTGATGTCGCCCGCCTGCGAGAACAGCGGCAGGACGGTCAGGATGCGTCGTTTCATGGCGATCAGACCTCGATCTGATCGAGCGCCCGCGCCAGATTGTCGACTGTCCGTTGCGGCTGATGCAGTTTGTCGAGGCCGAACAGGCCGAGGCGGAAGCTCTTGAAATCGGCCCCTTCGTCGCATTGCAGCGGCACCCCGGCAGCGGCCTGGATGCCGTGGGCGATGAACTTCTTGCCATTCTGGATATTCGGGTCGGTGGTGTAGCTGACGACCACGCCGGGCGCTTGAAAACCCTCGGCGGCAACGCTGGGAAAGCCGCGGGCGACCAGCAGTTCGCGGACGCGGCGGCCCAGTTCCCATTGTTCTTCGGCAACGCGGGCAAAGCCGTAGCTTTCGGTTTCAAGCATGACGTTGCGCAGCGTCGCCAGGGCATCGGTCGGCATGGTCGCGTGGTAGGCGTGGCCGCCGTTTTCGTAGGCTTCCATGATCTGAAGCCATTTTTTCAGGTCGCAGGCAAAGCTGCTGCTGGTCGTTTCCTCGATGCGCTGGCGGGCGCGTTCGCCAAGGCCGATGAGGGCAGCGCCGGCGGGGCCGCTCCAACCTTTTTGCGGGGCGCTGATGAGGATGTCGACATGGCAGGACGGCATATCGACCCAGATGGCGCCGGAAGCAATGCCGTCAAGGACGAACAGGCCGCCCGTTTGCCTCACCGCCGCGCCGACGGCGGCGAGGTAATCGGGCGGCAGCATGATGCCGGAGGCAGTTTCGACATGCGGCGCAAAAACGATATCGGGGCGGTATTGGGCGATGGCCTCCAGCACTTCCGTCAGCGGCGGCGGCGCGAATGGCGCCTGAGCGTCGCGGCTCGCCGGACGCGCCTTGAGCACCCGGCTGTCGGCGGCAATCCGGCCCATTTCGAGAATCTGCGTCCAGCGGAAGCTGAACCAGCCGTTGCGGATAATCAGCGCCTTTTTACCCTCGGCAAACTGGCGGGCGACGGCCTCCATGCCGTAAGTGCCGCCGCCGGGCACGATGACCGTGGCCTGGGCGCGGTAAACGCCCTTGAGAATGCGGGAAAGGTCGCGCATGACGCCCTGAAAGCGTTGCGACATATGGTTGAGCGCCCGGTCGGTGTAGACCACCGAGTATTCGAGCAGGCCGTTGGGGTCGGGTTGAGGCAGGAGAGCAGTCATCGGGGTTTTCCTTGGTCGACGTCGGTCACGTGGCAAAGTCGAGAGCATAAACCGGGGTCGGGGCCGCTGCCAGTCCACCGTCGGGCGTGGCGTTTTTTGGCGCAGTGGCTTCAGAAAAATCTGGAATAGCCGTAATCAAACTTGCCAGCAACATATTTCGGGAGGTTGCCATGAATGTCATCTACAGCAGCGAGCATTTCTGCGTCCTCGCCTACCCGGCGCATCAGGGATTCGAGTTGCTGGACAAGGCGATGATGCGGACGCTGTTCCTGTACGGCCCATCGGCCCATCATTTCTATCACGCCATGGAAGAAATCCCCATCGCCGAGCGCGACTACGCGACCATCGACGCCTTCCTCGACGGCTACTGCGACGGCAGCGCCCAGCCCATCGTCTTCCACTGACGTGCTAGAATCGCGCCTCTTGATTGCACGAGGGGAGAGCCAATGGGCCAGGTCAGTTCAGGTTATGTGTCCGATCATCAAACGTGGATGAACGGGCTGCTGGAAAAAAACCCGGAATGGCGCGCCGACCAGAAAGCCGGTCGCGCCCTGTGGTGGGACAAAAAACAGACAACGGACGAAACGGCGCGCCACACTGAGTCAAAGGTGACGCAAAAGCCTTACCCCTATGATGTGAATTTCTACGGCGAATAAGCATCGCCCCTGCGCTACGCGAAAAAGCCGGTCATTGACCGGCTTTTTCGTTGCCTTGGCCTGATTCTGCATCGCCGCCGAGACATGGCGCTCGTTGGCCAGATGCGTCAAAAACGCTGCCACCGCCGCCGCCATCTCGCACGGATGGCGGTAAACTGCCGCCCCCGAATCGCCTGGGGCATCTGATCCAACAGCTTGGGAGGCTTCTCATCCATCCGCCAAATTTCAGGTTTGCCTAAACGGAAACGTAACGGCTGTTTCAGGCAAGATTGACAGTGGCTGTGAGTTAGACAACACTGTGTCTTTCAAGGCAGGTCGTCTAATTGGCGTTAGGCTATCCCAATCATCTATCAGAGGTGTCCTATGGCAAAAACTCACCACGACATGCGGGTAGGCAAGCGAATCTCCATCTGGCTCGGTAACATTGCTGACGAAGAAGAACTTGATAGCTACCTTGACGAACACTTCGCATCTGACTTTGGGTTTGAAATCTATGCCCCTGACGGGCCAGAGTGTTCAGCCCAAGAGGAAGCGGATGTACGTTCTCTGTTAGAAGGGTTTTCGCAATGGCGGCAATTCATAGATGCCGCCGTTAACCAAGCAAATGCTGTAGGCTTGGCGCGTGCAAGTTGTGCCATCGTCTTTTACAATTTCGAGTATGACCCTTCGCTCATAAAAAATGCTCATGCTCCGGTTCATTTCATTGGCGCAATACCTTACTCCGCTTCTTGAGCGGCCTAACATTGCGTTCAACCCGGACGGCTTCGCCGCCGGTTAACTTGGGCGTTAGGCTATTCATAGAAAGCACGGTGAGCATCTATGCGTGATAAAGTCTGGGGGGTGCTAACCATTTTGTGTGTTCTGTATTTTGTGGTTCTCGAAATTTCAGGGTGCAAGTTCAACGACGGTCCATTTTCATTTGTCCGAGGTTGCCAAAATTATGGCATCGACTGGAACTCATTCATGGCACCTATCGGATTTTTTATTATTATTCTTTTTCCATTGTTTAGTGTTTACTGGCTGCTTCGGGTCATTCAAATAGTTATTAAGTTTATTTCTAGTTGAAATGCAATACCAAACATTTACGGCCTAACATTCAACCTGGACGCGCCTACGGCGCGCCGGTTAATTTAGGCGTTAGGCTTAATATATTAAGCGCCGATAAACATTGGAGGAGATTTCAATTGCGCCCAGCGGCCTTCATATCTGCTTTGTTTTTCATGGCAATCATCTGCGTAGTAGTCGCCGTAGGTGAGCGATCTTGGCTTTGGCTAGTCGGCGGACTGGTATTCTTTGCGTTGGCAACCTACGCACGGCGCCAGCGCAGGAGAGAGCGAGAACCCGGCTACAGTCCGGGCTTAGGAGTTGGACGTTTTATATTCGTGCTTGCCATCTTGGCTGGGGGAATATACGGAATCTACTGGCTCGCCACGGCTAACTAAGACGCTAGAAATAGGCATGGGTAATTTAATCATCTGCTGCCAACAACTGACGAAAACTCTGTAAAGCCAGAGATTCCTGCTTTTCATGCCAAATCAGATGCGTGCGGCTATGGGACAGATGAGAAGGAAGCTCGTGGGTTCGTACCGATTGGGCGGCATGCAATCCGGCCAGAATCGAACGCGGCACGATGGCTACCCCGGTGCCTGCGGCAACACAGGCAACGATGGCGGGATAGGAGGCAAATTCCAGCACGCCAGCAACGCCCGCGCCTCGTTCACTTTGCCACTGCTCCAGCAAGCGACGGTAGGAGCAACCACTGGCAAATCCGATCAAGGTGATGTTTCCTGAATGGACCAGGCTATCCAGCGAGCGGATATGAGCGGCGGTCACAAGAACCAGCTCCTCCTCGAACACGGGCTGCGTGGCGAGCCCGGGAGCAGCATGGAAAGGCTCTGCGACAAAGCTGGCCTCAACATCATGGCGGATCAATCTGCCGGTCAACTCCTCGGTGGTTCCCGTCACCAGTTCAATACGCACGGCAGGGTTGGCGCGGTTATAGCGCGTAAGCAGTTGCGGCAGACGGCTGCCTGCGGCGCTTTCGAGCGCCCCGATGCGCAGGGTGCCGAGCAAGCGGCCATCGCGCAAGGCCGACTCGGTTTCATCGGCCAGGCGCAGCAAACGCTCGGCGTAGCTCATCAGCAAACGCCCTGCTTCTGTCGGCGCCACGCCACGCCCGCGCCGGACGAAAAGAGCCAGCCCCAGGCGCGCTTCAAGTTGTTTGATGCGCGTGGTGATGTTGGATGGCACGCGATGCAAAGCCTGCGCCGCCCGCGCGATGCCGCCATGCGTCACAACAGCTTGGACGATGCTTAAATCGTCGAGGTCAAAGTTTCTCATTCTGAGAAAAATAATTCTTTATTATTCAATAGACGGGAAAATTATAGCGCGCCAGAATCGTCCATGACATGAGCTTACGTCTCACATCATGGCTGGCCAGAATTTTCTCTGCTGAAACACCAATGAAAAATACAGGAACCGTGGTTGCGGTCGTCTTCGTTGCGCTTTGGTCTACCGGATTCATTGTCGCGCGCGCCATCAAGCCTTACGCTGATCCCAACTTGTTTCTATTCGCCCGCTTTGCCGGTACGGCGGCGGTGTTCGGCATGGCGGCGCTCGCGCTGCGCGCGCCGTGGCCGCCGCGAGCAGCGTGGCCTCGTCACCTGATTGCCGGGGCTTTGTTGCAGGGTGTCTATCTTGGCGCAAGTTATTGGGCCGTAGCAGAAGGACTGAACGCGGGCGTGATGGCCCTGCTTGGGGCATTGCAGCCGCTTCTTACCGCCGCGCTCGCCGTTCGCCTGTTCAACGAACGGCTGCCTGTGCGCGGGTGGATCGGCCTCGCGCTCGGACTCGCTGGCGTTGCGCTGGTCCTTGCTCCAAAGCTTGGCGGCGGCGTTGCCGTTGCTCCCGGCGCGGTTCCTGAATGGTTTGTCGTTACCGTATCGGTGCTTGCCATCGGCTCAATTACCGCTGGCTCGCTGTATCAAAAGGGCAAGCTGGCACAAAGCGATCTGCGCTCGGCATTGGTATTGCAGAACCTTGGCGCGGCGATTGTCGCCGCCATCCTGATGGCGCTGCTGCGCGAGTCCCGCTGGATTGGCGCGCCGGAACTATGGTTGTCGCTGGTCTGGTGCGTGGTGTTTCTCTCCGGCGGGGCGGTCATGATGCTGATGTGGATGCTCCGGCACGGCAACGCCGCACGGGCAACATCGCTCATGTTTCTCGCGCCGCCGCTAGCCGCCTTGCAAGGCTATCTCTTGTTTGGGGAAACGCTCGTCGGCGTCCAGATAGCCGGGTTTGCCGTAACGCTCGTGGGCGTTGTGCTTGCTCAAAGGCAGAGTCTCGCCGTCCGCTAATATCCTGGCGCAGGATGGGTAGAGCGCAGCGAAACCCATCAAATCGAGGATTTGCCGCACATGAAAATGATGGGTATCGCCTTCGGCTCCACCCATCCTACCTGCTGACGAAGGGACAAGCTCAGTTCGCCGTCAGCGGTTTGACGACGCGCTTGACGGCGGTGTCTTCCGGGTGCGGGTGGATGGTGAAGCCGAGGCTGGTCATCAGGCGGAACATCTTGCTGTTGGTCGCCAGCACGTCGCCGACGACGGCGCGGTAGCCTTTCATGCGGGCGCAGTCGATCAGCGCCGTCATCAGTTTGCGGCCGACGCCGCATTTCTGCCAGTTGTCGGCAACGGCGAGGGCAAATTCGACCGATTCGCCATCGGGATTGAGGACGTAGCGGGCGACGCCGATTTGCTGGTCTTTGCCTTCGGCGTCGGGAATGGTTGCGATGAGGGCCATTTCGCGGTCGTAGTCGATCTGCGTAAAGCGCACCAGCATGGTTTGCGTCAGTTCGCGCAGGGTGTCCATGAAGCGGTAATAGCGCGATTCGTCGGACATGCTTTTGACGAAATCCTGTTCCATTTCAGCGTCTTCGGGGCGGATCGGGCGGATGGTGACGACCTGGCCGTCGTTCATCTGCCAATCCTGGATCAGGTGCACGGGATAGGGATAGATCGACATGTGGCCATAGCGGTCGCCGCTGCTGTCGGCGGCGTGGTCGATGACGATGCGGGCATCGGCGGCGATGGCGCCGTTTTCGTCGACGATCAGCGGGTTGAGATCGAGTTCCTGAATCCACGGCAATTCGCAGACCATTTCAGAAATGCACAGCAGCACTTCGATGAGCGCCTCGCGGTCGACCGGCGGCATGTTGTGAAATTCGCCGAGAATTTTGGCGGCCCGCGTTGAGCGGATGAGGTCCTTGGCCAGATATTTGTTGAGCGGCGGCAGCGCCGCCGAGCGGTCGGAGAAAATTTCGACATCGAAACCACCGGCGCCAAAGGTGATGACCGGGCCGAAAATCGGGTCGCGGAAAACGCCGACCATCAGTTCGCGGCCATGCGGACGGGAGAGGAAAGGCTCAATCGAAACGCCGTTGATGCGGGCTTCCGAGTGGCGCTTTTGCACGGTGTCGATGATGTCGAGATAGGCGTTGCGCACGGCGGGCGCGTTCTGGATGTTGAGGCGGACGCCGCCGACATCCGATTTGTGCGGCAGGTCGGGCGAATCGACCTTCATGGCGACCGGGAAGCCGATCTGCTCGGCCAGCAGCAGGGCTTCGGTGGCGCTGCGGGCAACCATGGTCTGCGCTACCGGCACCTTGAAGGCACGGAGGATGGCTTTCGATTCCATTTCCGAGAGCACCTTGCGCCGCTCGGCCAAGAGCGCCTCGATCAGCATCTTGGCGCCTTCGGCCTCCGGGCGGCCAAAGTGGCGGGTCGGCTCCGGCGTCTGCAAGAGGAGCTTCTGGTTGCGGTAATACTTGGAAATGTGGTGGAACAGCTCAATCGCCGTCTCCGGCATACGGAAGGCCGGAATACCGGCGTCTTCGAGCAGCTTCCGGCTTTCATGCACCTGCTCCTCGCCCATCCAGCAGCAGATGACCGAGCGGTCGAGCTTGTCCACAATCTCGATGATGGCTCTGGCGACGCCCATCGGATCGGTCATCGCCTGCGGCGACAGCATCAGGAGGGTGCTGTCCACGTTGGCGTCCTGAATGACGGCGAGCAGGGTTTCGCGGTAACGCTCAGGCGTTGCGTCGCCGTGGATGTCGATCGGGTTGTTGTGCGACCAGCCCTGCGGCATCAGCTTGTTGAGCGTGGCCATTGTCTCGTTGGTCAGTTCGGCCAGCGGGATGCCGAGGTCGCCGGCGCGGTCGGCGGCCATCGCGCCGGGGCCGCCGCCATTGGTGACGATGGCCAGCCGGTTGCCCTTGGGCCGGAACTTGGACGCCAGCGCCTTGGCGGCATAGAACAACTGGCCGACGTTCTGGACGCGGACGACGCCAGCGCGCCGCACGGCGGCGTCGAATACCGGGTCGGAAACCGCCGCCATGCCGGAATGGGTCGTCGCCGCCTGCGAACCCGCCTCGTGGCGGCCCGCCTTGAGCAGAATGATCGGCTTGATGCGCGCCGCCGAACGGAGCGCGCTCATAAAGCGCCGGGCATTGCGGATGCCCTCGACGTACATCAGGATGTAGTGGGTGCGGTTGTCGTAAATCAGGTAGTCGAGAATTTCGCCAAAGTCGATGTCCGCCGTCATGCCGAGCGAAATGACCGAGGAAAAGCCGACCTGGTTGGCCTTGGCCCAGTCGAGCACCGCCGAACACATCGCGCCCGACTGCGAAACCAGCGCCAGATTGCCCGTATCGGCGGTGCTGCGGGTAAAGGTGGCGTTGAGGCCGAGATCCGGGCGGATGACGCCAAGGCAGTTGGGGCCAAGGATGCGAACGCTGTAGGAACGGGCGATTTCGAGCGTCTTGCGTTCGAGCGCCGCGCCGACGTGACCGGCTTCGGAAAAGCCGGAGGCGATGATGATGACATTGCGCACGCCGCTGCGTCCGCATTGCTCGATCAGTTGCGGCACGGTCTGGGGCCGGGTGGCGATGACCGCCATTTCGACCCGGGCGCCGATTTCCTCGATCGACTTGTAGGCGGGCTGGCCGAGAATGCTCTCGTGCTTGGGATTGATGGCGTACAAGCGCCCCTTGTAACCGGAACGCAGGATATTGTTGAAAATGATGTTGCCGACGGAATCCTCGCGTTCGGAAGCGCCAATGACGGCAACGGATTTCGGCTCAAAGAGGGCGGTCAGATAGTGCTGTTCCAGCATGGCGTGTCCTCGCTTGGTAGCGTCTGTTTATTGTGCAATGCACCATTTTAGCATGGAAGAATATCGGGGAAGTGTGGGTTTTAACCGGTTTTCCCCTGATTGGACGCGAGACTGCTGGCAATCAACAGCGGCTGGCTGAGTATCTTGTGCACCGGACATTTTTCGGCAATTTCCAGGAGCCGCTGGCGTTCGGCGGACGTCAACTCGCCATCGAGCGTGATGCGCCGCTCGATGCGGTCGCGGAGAACGCCGTCGACCGCCACTTTCTCATGCTGCAAAGCAACGCTGACCTGCCGCAGCGCGAGGCCCTTGCGTTCAGCGTACATCCGCAGCGTCATCGCCGTGCAAGCGCCCAGCGCGGTGAGCAGAAACTCGACCGGGGCCGGGCCGCCGTCATCGCCGCCCGCGCTCACCGGCTCATCGGCAATCAGATGATGCTGGCCGATATCCACGGCTTGCTGGTATTTTCCCTGACCATTCTCAGTCACCACCACGCCATTTGCCATGATCGCCTCCCGCAATGAACAGCCGCCGATGATACCGCCTTCGCCGTGGGTCGTGGCCCACCTTGCCGCCTTGCCAGCACCCAACCCCCTCCTCTCCCTTAACCCTGATACTCCCCTCTCCCTTGATGGGAGAGGGGCAGGGGGAGAGGGTGAAAGTGCACCGCAAGCGGCAGAAAAAACGCCACCTCCTCCCCACCAGTTCCTCGATCTCGCCTGCGGCCCAGGCCGCCACAGCCGTTTGCTGGCCGCCTCCGGGCGGCGAGTACTGGCCGTCGATCACGACGCGGCGGCGTTGGCCGGGTTACAGGGCATCCCCGGCATCGAAACCGCCTGTCTCGACCTCGAAGGCGAAAACTGGCCGCTCAGCGGACGGCAATTTGCCGGGATCATCGTCACCAACTACCTGTGGCGGCCCCGCCTGCCTGACATGCTGGCCCTGCTCGCGCCGGGCGGCGTCTTGATTTACGAAACCTTCATGGACGGCAACGCCGCCTACGGCAAACCATCAAACCCCGATTTTCTGCTCCGCCCCGGCGAACTGCGCGCCATCACCGCGGCGGCGGGTCTGCGTGAAATTGCCTTCACCGAAGGCTATGTCGAACAGCCGAAACCCGCCATGCGCCAGGCAATCTGCGCCGTGCGCGGGTGAGGGGGCGGGCGGAAATGGTTGACATCAATCACCGGCCACGAAAACCGCTGCCAGAGAATCCCTTGTTGCTGCCGCCATGAATTTATGGCGTCGTTTTGCAAGGCATGGCCTGGAATTTATCTCGCGCCAGTATGTTGTACACTGCGCATTCACGTTTCCAGAGGAGCCATCCATGCGTAGCTTGATGATGATATTCGCCGCGGCGCTGGCTCTTGTTTCAGCAACACCGTGTTTGGCGGCAGAAATTCCGCCCGCGATTTCCGCCGCCATCGCCGACAGCGCGCGCCCCGCTGCCGACACCGCGCGTGACGCGCAGCGCAAGCCTGCGGAAGTGTTGGCGTATGCCGGCATCAAACCCGGTATGCAAGTCGCCGAATTATTTCCCGGCGGCGGCTACTTCACACGCTTGTTGAGCGTGACGACAGGCAGCGGCGGTCATATTTACGCGCTGACGCCGCTGCCCGGAGCGGATGGAAAAGATCGTTCCGCCGCCGCCAAAGCCATCGCTGCCGACACCCATTACGGCAATGTTACGGCGCTGCCCTTGGACTACGGCAGCCAAGCCTTGGGCTTGCCGCAGCAAGTCGATGTGGTGTGGACTTCCGACAATTATCACGACATGATCAACGCCTTGGCAGCGATGAGCGACATCGACTTGCCTGCCGCCCTCAGGCACGTGTACCAAAGCCTCAAACCCGGCGGCGTTTTCATCGTCATCGACCACGCCTCGACGCCCGGTCGCGGCAGCGATGACAGCAAAACCCTGCACCGCATCGATCCCGAAACCGTCAAAGCGCAAATCACCGCCGCCGGTTTCCAATTCGCGGGCAACAGCGATATTTTGCACAACCCGGACGATCCGCATACCGCGAAAGTTTTTGATCCCGCGATACAAGGTAAAACCGATCAGTTTATTTTGAAGTTTACCAAGTGAGCGGCTTGCCTTTCCTCCTGAATAGCTAGAGCATTTTCTGTTCAAGTCCTTACACTCCCGTTCGTCCTGAGCTTGTCGAAGGACGGTGCGGAGAGAGGAACGGAGGCTTGAACCGGGCTTCGACAAGCTCAGCCCGAACGGTATA
>JAITMS010000098.1 GCA_031277255.1 Azonexus sp. | reverse complement strand
TCCTCCCGCCGTACTCTCCCGAACTCAACCCGCAGGAACACCTCTGGGACGAGTTGCGGGAAAAGTTCTTTCACAACCGCGCCTTCGATAGCCTCGACGCATTGGAGGATCAACTCGTCAAAGGATTACGCCAGATGGAGAGACAACCGGCAATAGTTCAGTCCATCACCGGTTGGGAGTGGATAATAAATTCTGTTTATAATGCGAATTGGAATTAGGGTTTGCCGAGGAAGCCCTGTTCGGACAGCCGGGATATTGCTTGTCCGCGCATATGCCGATGAGCAGATTCAGGCTAAAGTAATCATCAAGAGCATTCGTGCATTTGCGCTTCGTTCGCGCCGGATTTTCGCCACCAGGCTTTTGCCTGCTCGCAATCCTTGGGCACGCCTGCACCACCCCGCGCGTACAGATTGCCGAGCTGATAGCGGGCGTACTCATGTCCTTGTTCATCCGCTTTGTGCAGCGTGGCAAGCGCAGCTTGATACCAGAGATTGGCCTGGGCTTGATCTTGCGGCACATTCACTGTTTTCTCGCCCGGCGGCCATCCCTCCGGGTTTTCGTACCACTCGCCAATGACAAGCTGAGCTCCGAAATTTCCTTGCCGGGCTGCTTTGCACATCCATAAAAAAGCCTGAGTATCATCCCGATAGGCAGCACCGCCGTCGTAGAGCGAAGGGTCGCTGTATATACTGACGAGCGCAAGCGAGGCTTTGGCATTGCCCTGTTCAGCCGCTTTGTTTAACCAGACGACGGCTTGCGCCTTATCCCTGGCAGTACTCTTGCGACCATAGTTGTACATCTGCCCCAGTTCGTATTGCGCCGGGGCATACCCTTGCTCGGCGGCCTTGCGGTACCAGGCAAAGGCGGTCGCGTAGCCATCATCGCTGTATATTTTGTCGTTGTCATACAACCAGCCAAGCTGGTATTGCGCTTCGGCGTAGCCCTGCTCGGCGGCTTTGCGTATCCAGATTTCCGCTTGCCCCTCGTCCCATTTTTCCCACATGATGGTTTCGCTGTATCCGTACATCCTGCCCAGCCGGAGTTGCGCGGCCGCATCGCCATGCTCGGCATTGCGGACGGCTTGCTCGAAATCGGCAAGAGACGGGCGTATGGGCGGATCGGGAAATTCGGCATCGGCTGGCATGGGCGACGGCAGCGCGCAGGTCATGACGGGTTCCGAGCAAGCAGTCAGGAGCAGCATCAGGGCAAAGAGAAAAGCAGTTTTTTTCATGGCGTGTTTCTCCAGTAAATTTCAGCGAAATTTATTGCGCGGAACAGGCATCACGGGCAATCAGGATATTTTTTCTCCTCGCACAAGGCGGCAAGGCGGTTGGGGTCAAGTATTCGGTCTTGGTCAACCACCTTGCGATACCAGTACACGGCCTGCGCTTCGTCTTTGGCCACGCCTTCGCCGCGCTCGTACATCTGGCCAAGCTGAAGCTGGGCGAAAGCATTTTTTTGTTCTGCGGCTTTGCGGTACCACATCGCCGCCTGCTCATAGTCCTGAGTGACACTCAGACCTAGTTTATACATCAGGCCGAGGCTGCTCTGAGCTTCGGCAAGCCCTTGGTCGGCTGCCTTGCGATACCAAGCGACGGCCTGAGCATTATCCTGAGCAATGACCAAGCCATTGCTGTACATCTGGCCGATCGCGTATTGAGCATCAGCATTGCCTTGTTCCGCCGCCTTGCGATACCAGAATACGGCTTGCGCTTCGCCTTTAGCCACGCCTTCGCCGCGCTTGTACATCTCGCCAAGCTGAAGCTGGGCGAAGGCGTACCCTTGCTCCGCCGCCTTGCGATGCCAGAGCATGGCCTGCCCGTAGTCCCGCTCAATGACATCATCCTGCATATAGTGATTACCCAATTGGTATTGGGCTTCTGCATCTCCTTTTTCGGCAGCGGCTTGCAGCTTCAACCTGTCAACTCTGGCTTGCGCGTAAGCATTCCCCTGTGCGGCAGCCTTACGATACCAATCCACGGCTTGATCCATATCCTGCTTGACACCATCGCCGTGCACATACATCTGCGCCACATCGAATTGCGCACCCGCATCGCCACCTTCGGCGTCGCGTAGCGTTTGATTGAAGGTTGCCGCTGCCGCAGCCTGTTCTTCGACGGAGAGAGGCGGCGGCTTTACGCAGCCCAGAATATCGTCCAACGGACGGCTCGGTCCATACATCTCGCTCAGCGCATCCAAGGCTTGGCGCTCTCCTTGCCTCCCCGCCCTGCAATACCACCACGTTGCCTGCGCTTTATCTTGCGCCACGCCCATTCCATTCTCATACATAAAGGCGAGGCCACCCTGACCTCTGGCATCTCCCTGCCTAGCGGCTTTGCGGAACAGCGCCACGGCTTTTGCATGATCTTGCGCTACGCTTCGACCGGTGCAGTACATCCAGCCCAGTTCAGTCCGGGCCTTGGCGTCGCCTTGCGCAGCGGCGATTTGCAGTGCCTGAACCTCCCGCGCATCGGCTTCCAGTTTCTGAATACCTTTTTGCGCTTCCTCGCTGCCTTGTTCGGCGGCTTTGCGAAACCAGAACATGGCTTGTGTGGCATCCGGCGTGACGCCTTTCCCGTTAGCGTACAACTCTGCGAGACGGACTTGGGCACCGGCAATGCCTTGCTCCGCCGCTTTGCGGTACCAGAATTCGATCTTGGCATCGTCTCGCAACATACCATCTTCTTCCGCGTACATTTCGGCAAGCTGGTATTGCGCTTGGGCATTGCCTTTCTCAGCGGCGGCTTGGAGTTCCTGCAACGGCACGGCAGTGAGCGCAGTATCAGCGTCCTGCGCGAATGCCGACGCGGCGATCATGGCGGCGATAAAAACCGCGAGTGCGGCGTGGCGAACGAGGTTCATGGCAAAACACCTATTCCGGTTTTTTGAGATCACGCGTCATGATGTTGAGCAACGCAGCTTGCGCCTGCTCATTTCCCTGATCGGATGCCTTGCCGTACCAGTGTTCCGCTTGAGCATCATCCCGTGCAACACCGCGCCCCTTCTCGTACATGTAGCCGAGGAAATATTGGGCATCAGCGTCGCCCTGTTCTGCCGCCTTGCGAAACCAGTTGACCGCCTGCACATAGTCCGGCGTAACGCCTCCTCCGTTGTAATACATCCAGCCAAGGCGGGTTTGGGCTTGGCCGATCCCCTGTTCAGCGGCTTTGCGTATCCATGACACAGCCTGTTCGATATCCTGCGCAACACCTCGGCCATTGAAGTACATGGCGCCAAGGTTGTCCTGGGCGGTGGCGTTCCCTTGCTCCGCCGCCTTGCGGAACCAGCTTACGGCCTGAATCTCATCCTGTGCGACGCCTATGCCAAGGTCGTATGCTCGACCCAGCGCGTTTTGCGCGCCAGCCAACCCTTGTTCAGCAGCCTTGCGATACCAGTCTGCGGCTTGAGTCTCGTTCTGCACGACGCCTCGACCATACTCATACATTCCACCAAGGATGTATTGGGCACGAGGGACTCCCTGTTCGGCGGCTTTCTGCATCCAAACCACGGCCAGTACATCATCCTGCGCGACGCCATCGCCCTTCAAGTACATCTCGCCAAGTTTGGCTTGGGCATCTTGATCGCCTTGCTTGGCGGCGGCTTGCAGCGATTCCAGTGTTTCTGTCTGCGCTTGCGTGGGCGGGATAACGATCATGGTGGCGAGAAAAGCCGCGAACACAGCGTAACGGATGATATTCATGCCGGAATTCCTTTTGAAAGATGCCCAATAATTACTTCGATTCGGCGGAACATTGAGCTTTTTCTATTCCCCTGGCAACTGAATATTGAACACACCGTTCAGGCTGAAGCTCTGTCGAGAGGCGCGCTCTCCGCACCGCCCTTCGCCTGTCCTGAGCCTGACGAAGGGACAAGCTCAGGGCGAACGGACGAGGGGTAATCAATGTCAATAAATAAATCGAAAACGCTCCAAGTCAGCGTGGCGACCCATGCAAAACGCCCGCAGGTTTGCCTGCGGGCGTTTTGTGGAGGTTACTACAGCGGCGCTTTCAGCGAATGAAAGCCTGTGTCGTCGTTGCGCCCATGTCGCCGCCGGGGAGGGTGATTTTGGTGATGGGCGTCAGTTTGTCGGCGTCGAAGACGGCGATGTCGTTGAGGGTGCCGGAGAGGTAGACCTTGCTGCCGCTCTTGTTGAGGGTGACGCAGTAGTAGGTGTGGTCGAGGGGGGCGGCCTGGAGTTGTTTCTGCGCCTTGATGTCGTGTTTGACCAGACGGTGGAGCACGGTAAACAAGAGGTTCGGGTCTTTCGGCGAGCGCATGCCGGTGAAATAGATTTCGGTCAGCGGGCCGAAATCGACGGTTTCGGTTTTGCCGGTCGCCAGATCAATATCAAAGAAGCCGTAGATGAAATCGGCGGTTTCCAGATCCTGCTTGTCGTCTTTGAACCTGGCTGTGCTGTAGAGCTGGAAAAAATCGTGGCGGTAGGTCTGCTGATCCCAGATGTAGAGCACGTCGGGCGGCGCGTGGTTGGGGCGCTGCCAGTCCCGGCTGGGAACGGCGATGTCGAATTTGCCGGTCTGGACGTTGACTTTGTAGACGTTCGGGCCAGCGACGTAGATTGAGCCATCGTCAGCCGCCTGCATGATGTTGAGCTGGCGCGGCGCCGGGAAGCTGCGGATCGGCCTGGCTTTGAGGCCGCCGTCGGCGGCGTAGACCTGGAGGCGCGGCTGTTGCACTTCGTAGCGGTTGCTCAGGACCAGCGACGGGTTGATGATGGCGTAAACTTCCTTGCCGTCGCGGCTGACCGTCATGCTGAAGATGGAACGGGCGTATTCGTCATTTTCGGCGTCGGTTTTTTCCATCAGCGCGGCGTGGAAAACCGGCTTGCAGGAGTCGACCTCGATGCCGTAGATGTCGGCATAGTGGTTGGCCAGGATGTAGGCGATCTTCTTGTCGGGCGACATCTGGATGGTGCCGGGGCCGTAGTAGGCGGGCAACTGGCAGCTTTTGTAGATTTTGTCGCTCTGCATGTCGATGACATTGAGGTTGTCTGGATAATTGGCGGTAATCAGGTATTCGTTACCGGCCTTGAGGGCTTTATCGGGGTCGGTGGCGGCTGCGGCGGCGAAGGAGCAGGCGATCAGCGCGGCGCAGGCAAGGGTTTTTTTGTCCATTCGGGTTTCTCCTCTTTCCTCGTGGGGGTTTATTTGTCGTCGGGGAAGACGCTGCCGAGTTCGCGCCAGTCCTTGGCGGAATCGCCGCCATTTTTGTACCAGCGCGGGTAGGTGGTCATCAGGTCGGGAAGCTGGGCGGGCCACCAGCAGGGGTCGGCGCAACCGGCAAGGTCGGCTTCCATCGGCTGACAGAGCGAGGCGACGCCGCCGAAGGCGTCGATTTCCCAGCCCGGATCGGTGGTCGTCGAGCAGCCGGCGACGCTGCTCATGGCGACGACTTCCTCGATACGATCCTCGGCGGCGGCCTGTTCGAGCTTTTGCGCCTTGTTGTTGATGGCTTTGAGATGTTTCATGTCAGTTCCCCTTTCGCGGAGTGATGTATTGGTCGATGAAGCCTGGGTTTTCAGCCATGATCCGGCTGTAGACGGCAATGCCGAAATCGACCCAGTCCCGCATCAGTTCGCAATAGTGATAGGTCGGATGCGCCGGGTCGCCGTAGCGGGCGTAGCTTTCGTGGTAACAGCCGCCGGAACAGAGGTTGCGGATGCGGCAGGCGGCGCAGCCGGTGTCGGCGCGGTTGAGGCGCTGCGAGAGAAAATCATGCAGCGCCGCCTTGTTGACGCCGTGGTGGACATTGCCGAAGGTCGGCACGGCGGAGCCGGTGAAGCGGTGGCAAAGGTTGAGTTCGCCTTGATGGTCGACCGCCAGCATTTTCAGCCCGGCGCCGCAGGGCAGGGCTTTTTTGTTGCCTTCGTGGAGGTCGCCGAGCAACTGGTGCAGGTTGGAAAAGCCGATATTGCGGTTTTCCAGCGCCGCCGCCAGGTATTTTTGCCCCAGCGCCTTCATGTTGGCGAAGACGGTTGCCGTTTCTTCCGGCGTCAGGTTGAAGGCGCTGACGTTGCCGGAGGTGACCGGGGCGAAACCGGCTTCGGCAAAGCCGATGTCATTGACGAGGTGGTTCCAGATCGCCTCGATCCCGGTCGTGCCGCGCGTCAGCGTCACCCGCGCGCCGATCGGGCGGCTCTTGTAGCGGGCGAGCAGCATGTCGACTTTTTTCCGCACCACCTCGTAGGTGCCCTGGCCGCCGATGGTCAGGCGGTTCTTGTCATGCACCGCCTGCGGCCCGTCGATGCTGATGGCAAGGCCGAAGCGGTGGGCATCGAGCCAATCGACGAGGTCCTCGTTGAGCAGCGTGGCGTTGGTGGTCATGGCGAAATTGACCGGCTTGCCCAACTCGCGCGCCCGCCGCTCGCACCAGTCGACCATGTGCTCGATCAGCGGGCGGTTGGAAAGCGGTTCGCCGCCAAAGAAGACAATGTTGTAGCGCGGCGCGGCGGGCGATTCGGCAAACAGCATCTCGACCGAGGCTTCCGCCGTCGCCGCGCTCATCCGCTTGCCCGCCGAGGGGGCGGTCAAATCTTCCTTGTAGCAGTAGGTGCAGGCAAGATTGCAGCCGGTGTTGACGTTGAGGACGACGGTGTCGAGCGCCGTCTGGGCAACGCGCTGGAGGCCGATTTCCGGCGTCAGGGGCGAGCCGTCATGGATGACTTCAAGGGCCATCAATTCGCGCAGGGTTTCGCCGATGTCATCGGCGGCGAAGCGGCTGCCCAGATGCCGCGTCAGTTCGGCGGGCGAACAGTCGCGCTGGCGCAAGGCGTCGATCACGTTCCCGGTCAGTTCGTCGCTGGCGAACAAGGAACTGCTGGGGATGTGAAACAACAGCCGATTGCCGCCGACCTGCACTTCATGCAGGTTGCGTTCGACCAGTTTCAGCATGGCGCCCATCGTGGAACCTCCCGGACTGTTTGTTCAACCCGCCGCTTGATGCTGGCGGCGGGATTCTCAGGTTGCCGCAACCACTCAGGGCAGCGGCGGGTTGTTCCAGCGTTGCACCGTGACGATCAACTGGGCTTCGCCCTTGAGCGCCTGCCCGGCGGCATTGACGTTGGCGACGACTTTGAGGTTGCCGGTGTTGTTGGTGGACATTTTGCGCGCCGGGTTGGGGCCAGCGTCGCCGGGAGTGAAGATGCCGCTGGCGGCGTCCATCACACCGGCGAATTTGAGATCCTGGTCTTCCTTGGCCTGGTCGTTGAACGGCTCGACCGACCATTTCGCCGGGAAGACGCCAATGCGGAAGGGCTTGCCGTCGGCGCCCTGGCCCCAGCCTTCGGCGTCGAAGCGGCCTTCCATCTTCGGCGTCGCGCCGCCATTGCCGCCGATGCGGGCGACGGAAAACGCTGGCACGACCTTGACTTCGGCGACGTTCTTGAACACGGCCAGACTGCCGCCGCTGATCGAACCGACGCTGACCGCCCGCAAGCCATCGGCCGCATCCGCCGCCGCCTTGACGCGAACCGTCAGGCGTTCCGGCGTTTGCGCCACGACCGCGACGACCTGCACGCCATTGCCGAAGGACGGCGCGCCGGTGAGGCCGCTGCCGATGATGCTGACTTCCGCTTCCTGCCCGGCCTTGATGTAGCCCGGCTGAACGGCGAGAAGGCGGGGGGCCGCGCCCTTTTGCGCGGCGGCGAAGTCAAGGCCGCGCTCGTCATGGGTTTTGTCGAACATGCGGCCGCGCATTTCGCCATTCACGGCGGCGAACACCTGACGCAGGGTGTCATTACCCATCTTGATGTTGCCGCGCCATTCGTAGCCGTTGTAGAGCACGGCGCTGCCTTCGCCATTGAAGGCCCCGCCATCGGCGTACTGGCCTTTGACCTCGACCTTGAACTGGTCGTTTTCGGTGTTTTTGACGGTCATCACGCCCGCGACATCGCCCTTGCCCGGCAGGTGGCCGCTGAAGCTCCACTCACCGGCCAGCGTGTTGGCGGCTGGCCGCTGTTTCTGCCAGTCGCTCCAGGCCTGGCTTTCGAGCGGATAGGCTTTGGCCAGCGCCGGGACGACTTCCTTCAAGGCGATGCCGAACCAGTCGCGGTCGCGCCCCATCATCTGATATTCGAGCGACGGGAAGCGGCCCAGATGGAAGTGCACGAGGCGGCTCCATTCTTCCGCCGGTTTGCGCTGCAAGGCAAAGCGGGCGCCGGAATGGCAGCGGGCGCACATTTCAGCGAACAGGGGTTCAAAATTTTCGCTGGTGGTATTCAGGCGGCGCTCCATCGCATAGCGGAAACCTTCCGTCTCGGACGGCGCCAGGCCCTGTTTGTCGGCCAGATACTTGACCAGATCGCGGCGATCCTGATCGGTGATTTTGACGCCCCACATCACCTGCATCCGCCCGATGTTGGCCAGCCAGCCTTCCGGCGTCTTGCGCTGGTCGCTGATGCGCACCAGCTTTTTATCCGCCGTCAGCGGCGTTTTGTCATCCGGCAGGTGGCAGGATTTGCATTTGGCGTTGAGGATGCTCAAGCCGTCTCTGGCCATTGCCGTCGGCGCGATGCCGATGACCAGCGCGGCCAGCGCGCCAACGCCGAGATAATGCCGAATCTGTTGCAGCTTCGAGGTCGTATCGCTCATGTCTCGTCTCCATATTGTTGTCTGACTGCCTGCGGTGCGGGCCGGGCATCGTTTGCCAAGCAGAGCACATTATGTGCCAGTTACATCGAGCCTGTGTTGGCAGCGTTTTGCGGGGAGCGTGGGCATCCGGCTGTCTTAAATCGTGATTGTTTTGTTTAACTCTGAGACAGAGATGAGACGTTCTGCCGCCCCAGCCCCGGCAGCAGGACGCCGCCGAGGGCCATCGCCAGAAGGCCCGCCCAGACGAAGGAGACAAAGGGATAACGGCGAATGACGATCACCGTTCGCGCTTTTTCCTTCTCGTTGCCCGGCAAGAGGCGCGATGTGGCCGGTAGCCAGACCTGGGTGTCCTGCTCCCAGCCGCGAATGATGAAGGGATTGAGCATGTAGCCGGGATCGCGGACATGGCGGGCATAGCGGTAATCGAGGATTTCGCAGAGCTGGCGCACCGGCCCCTGATAGCCGGGCGGCAGTTGGCGCTTATCCTCAAACAGCGCCTGCCCGGCAACATCCATCTCCTCGGTCTGCAATTCGACATCGGCAATCGCCCGGTAGCCGGAAAAATCCTTGCTGCCGCTATGGGGGCGGATGCGGATATTCATTTCCCCGGCAATGCTGTGCCATTGGTCGAGGGCCTCGTCCGGCGGAATGGTGGTCGATTGGTAGGTGTTCAGCACCGTCGCGGTCAGCCCCGCCACCAGAGCGACGACCGCGCCGCCGTGAATCAGCGTGAGGCTGCTGACGGCGCGCAGGACGCGCAGCCGCTGCGGCCTGTTCCAGGCGCGGCGGAGGCTCATCAGGCACCAGAGGAGGCTGGCGCCGAGGAGAAAAATACCGCTCGTCAACGCTGCGTCGAACCACGGCAGAACCTCGACAATGCTTTGCGAGAGGATGCCTTCGCCGCTGTAACGCCGATCCAGCCAGCCGCCCCGCCAGACCATGAGGAGCGCCAGCCCGGCGGCCAGCAGGCTGCCGCCGAGCGCCAGCGGCTTGTTGACGGCGCGGCGCAAAAAAACATAACCGCCAATCAGGCCAACGAGGGCGAGAATGGGCGCCAGCCACGCCGCCAGCGCGTAACCATCGACATCCCAACGCGCGAAAGTGCGTTGCAGTTCGGCCAGCTCGTCGGTCGTCGCCCAGGTCATCAGGGTTTCCAAAAAAGGCATCATGTCGTCGCTTTTGGCGACGCGCAGCCACTCGTAAAGATAGGCTTTGCCGAGAACGCCGACGGCCAGCAGCGCCGCGCCGGTAAATAGCCAGATCGCCAGATCGAGCGCCCAGTCGGTCGCCGCCCTCTGCCCCGATGCTGTCGCCGGGCCGCGCCCGACCCGGAAAGACCGGGCCAGATACCAGAGCGTCAGCCCAAGCAGCGCGCCCGCCAGAAGCAGGTGACTGAGCCACGATGTCGTGCCGATGTAGCGATGGGAACTCGACAGCGTTTCGCTGCGCGTGACCGACAGCGCCAGACAGACCAACATCGCCGCCAAAAGACTGAGCGCCGGCAGAAGCCGTTGATTGGCGCCCGGCCAGCGCCGCGCCCCGTGCAAGACCGCCGTGGTCAAGGCCCAGACGGCGAAAACCGCCGTCTGCACCGGGTCCCAATGCCAGAGCTGGCCGAAGGTGAAATCCTCCAAGGCCCAGACCATGCCGAACCCGATGCCCGCCGTCAGCACCAGCCAGGCCAGCCTGCCGTAGCCTTGAGCGATTGGCCCGTACACGGCGTCGCCCCGCTCCAGGGCAGCCAGCGCCGCGCCCGCCGGAGCCAGCGCCCACGCATAGGCGGCGAGAATCAGCGGCGCGTGCAAAACCATCCAGAACGTCTGCAAATGGGCGTTCATCCCCTGACTGGCCCCGCTGGCCAGCCATTCGGCAGGCGTCGCCGAAAAGACGCCAAGCCAGGCCGCCGTCGCCGTGTACCAGGCGGCGATCAAACCGCCGCCGCGTCCGCTCCAGCCGGCCAGACCCGCGCCGCGCACGGCAATCGCCAGGCAGAACGTCGCCAGCAGCAACATCGTCCCTTCATCGCCGCCCCAGACATTGGCGGCTTTGAGGTAAGGCGGCAAGGCGGCGCTGCTGTAAAGCCAGACGGCGCGTAATTGAAAATGGTCGGCGAGGAAATGCGCGGCGAGCGCCAGACCCGCCCCCGCCAGAATCCCCAAAGCCGCCCGCCACAAAGGGAGACGTCTGGCTGGCCGCACTGCCCCCAATACTGCCCCCGCCGCCGCCAGCCACAACAGCGCATTGCCCGCCTGCGGCCACAGCCACAGCAACAGACAAACGGCGACAGCAACACCCAGCGGCGGCGCGCCTTCAGCGGCGAGCGAAATTTTCGTCAAAACAATATCCCCGGATGATCCCTATTGAACCGGCTACCAAGGCTTGTTTTTACAGCATCATCCATAATGGGGCGTGCGCGCCTCCCCTCTCCCCTTGTGGGAGAGGGGAGGGGGAGAGGGGGAGCGGCCTTGAGCCTTGTCCGTAATCGCAGCCAAAGGCCGCCTCTCGGCGGCTCCCCTCTCTTCGGCCCTCTTCCACAAGGGGAGAGCAACTGTTCGGGCTGTATCCAACAAACAGGCCAACGTCCGCGCAATACGCTCTCCCACGGGGTGCATCTCTGCCCTCCAGAGGGAATACAGGCTACGGACATCTTCCCGAAAACCGTTTCCAAACTACACGGAAAAGAAGATACAAGGAGGATGATCGCGCAAAGCTGGCTGCAATGCTTGAGTCTGCCAAAATGCCCCGGAAAAGCGGAGTTTTCTACGGTCAGTAGGTGACCATGACGGTGAATTGCAGGTAGTGATTGGTTCCGTCGCCGCCCAACTGGGTGCCGCCGTTGTCGGCGCTCTTTTTCGGTTTGTAGAGGCCGCCGAGGAGGCCGAGTTGCCAGTGCTCGCTGGCCGTCCACATGGCGTACAGATCCAGTTCATTGCCGCTCAGGTTGCCAAGGTCGTTGTCCAGCGTATGAAAGCGGAAAAACAGCGCGCCCAGTTCAAGGTCTTCGCGCGGCGCGAGTTTGAGGCCGACGTGATGAACGCTGTCGTTGCTGCTGAGCGGACCGGCATAGTTGGCCGCCACCTCGCCCTGGAACCAGACGCCAAACCCCCGGCTGAAGCCGTAAAACAAGGGATCGTACAGTTCGGAAAAGCGGCTGTAGCGGTAGGTGGCCGTCGGTTTCCACGGCACATCAGCAAAAGTCCATGAACCTTCGACATACCAGCCGTTTTCGGTCGTGCTTTTCTGCCTGCCCGCCGCCCCCTGATAGGCGCTGAGTTCCTGATGGGCGTATTCAAACGACAGGTTGAGGTTTTCCACCCCCAGATTACCGGCCCCGCGCAGGCTGACGGTATCCATGCCGTCGCGCGCCAGACGCGATTCGATGAAGGTGTATTTTTTATCCACGTCAATGCCGTGAATCCAGGTCAGGCCCAGCGTGCCTTGCGGCGCGACGTATTCGAGAACGCCGACGCCCATCTCGGTATCGCCCTGAATGTGGTTGTTCGACTTCAGCCACATCAGGTCGCCGCGCAGTCCTTCATTACCGCCGATGCGCAGCACGGCGGTTTCGCCAAAGGATCGGTGGGCGGCCAGATAATAGCCGCCGCCCCGGTCGTAGCGCGTGCCGAACGAACGGCTGTCGCCGGGACTGACCATGTCGCCGCCGATGAGAAAACCGTCGCCAACCATCACCAGTTGGCGGCCAAAAGAAATATCAATCCCGTCCGCCCCCAGGGCTGGAAAGAGATTGCCCGAACGCCAGCCGCCATAAACATCCTCGAACGATGTCCGCCGCTCGCCGCCGGAACTGATATTGGCCGCGTCGCCATCGCCCCAGGTGCCGGAGGTCAGCGCGTTCAACTTGCCGTAGAGGGCGCTGCTGCCGCCAGTGCCGAGACTGCCGCTGAAGCCGTATTTGACGTAGCCTTCCTGCCAGTTGACGCTGCGTTTTTTGTCATTACCGATCGTCGCATAGCTTTTACTGCTGCGCAGGATGCCGCCCATCGCCTCCAGATCGGCATTGACGACCGTCTCGTCCGCCTTGTACAACTCCCAGGCGTGGGCGGGCAGGCCGCACAGACCGGCCACCATCAGCGCGCAGGGCAGGCGCAGTAATTTATGGATTGGTGCGTACATAGGAACATGTCTCCGTTCTGATCTTTCGATGATGAGCGCGGTTCTTGCTAAGACCTTGCTTGCCGCCGCCGCCTGAAGGCTCTTAGCAAAAAGCAGGCCACCGAGCAGAAGGCGGCCCATGACAGGGAACCGGGGTTTGCGAGCGGGCCTGGCGGCCCGTTCAAATGCCAGCGATGTTGCAATTTGAGACGATATTGAGACAGATTTGGGGAGAAAGCGATGAATGAAATCATCATCCTTGGCGCTGGCCCGGCGGGCGTTGCCGTCGCCATCGGCTTGCGCCGTCTGGGTTACGCCGTCGGCGTCGTCAGCGCCTGGCGGCGTTTTGCCGCTGTCGAGGGCATTTCTGAGCGGGTGCTGGAAAGCCTGCGGCAAACCGGGCTGACCCGCGCCGCCGCCTGCGCCGCCGCGCCATCGCAGCGGCTGGCCCGCTGGAACGGCGAGCAGCAGGCGCAGAATATCGAATACCTGATCGACCGGCCAAGCTTCGACCGCGCCCTGCGTGAAGATTTGCGGGCGGCGGATGTGCCGCTCATTGAAGGTCGGGTGGTGACCGTCGAATCATCCGCCGCCGGGCATCGCCTCGTGCTTGAAGACGGCGCGACGCTGAATGCCGCCTTTCTCGTCGAAGCCCGTGGCCGCCAAGCGCCGCTGGCGCGGCAGGGCGCTGCCGACAAGGCGCTGCGCGGGCCGGAAACGCTTGGTCTGCTGACTCGCTGGCGCGGCCAGCCCGGCCTCATGCGGAGCGCGGCGGAAAGCCTGCCCGACGGCTGGGCCTGGATGGCCCGCATGGGCGACGGCAGTTGCTACTGGCAACTGACGGTCGATGTCGCCAGCAGCGCCCTGCCGGAAAAAGACGGCCTGCTCGACTACTGCCGCCAGCGCCGCGCCCAATCGGCGCTGGCCCAGGATTTTTTCGCCGGGGCGGCGGAAAGCGACTGGCAGCTTCATGCCCGCGCCAGCACCGCCATTCTTTGTCAGGAAGTTTGCGGCGACAACTGGCTCCGCGTCGGCGACGCGGCCATGGCCGTCGACCCGCTCTCCGGCAACGGCGTCTTCCAGTCTCTCTCGTCCGCCCTGCAAGCGCCCGCCGTCATCAACACCCTGCTCCGCGCCCCGGAACGCGCCGCCCTGGCCAAACGCTTTCACCAACGCCGGGTTGCAACCCTGTTCTACCGCTTCGCCCGCATTGGCCGCGACTTTTACGCCGCCGAACAACAATGGCCGGATCAGCCCTTCTGGCAAGCCCGGCGTCACTGGCCCGACCAACTGCCGAGCCACGCGCCGCCTGATTTCGCCGCCCTGCGCATCGAACGCGCCCCGGTTCTGCGCGACCATCTGATCGCCGAAGCCGAAGTCGTCATCACTCCCGATCAGCCCCTTGGCGTCTGGCACATCGACGGCCTCGAACTCGCCCCCTGGCTGCGCCGCCTGCGCCAAGAACCAGCAACGCGCGTATTGGCCGACCTGCCGGATGGACAACGCCAGTCATTCCAGAATTGGCTGCTGGCGCAGGGGTTTCAGAGGACAGAGGACGGATGACAGAGGACAGTCAATTTGCGCCACAAAGCGACGGAACCTATCTGTCTTCAGTCTTCTGTCATCTGTCCTCTGATACATCGCCACCATGCGCCGCATGGTGGCGATGTATCTCAGTAGCGCAGCACCACCGTTTTCTGCTCGGTGTAGTAGTCGATGACCGCTTCGCCCATTTCGCGGCCAATGCCGGACATTTTGTAGCCGCCGAAGGGGAGCGTCGGGTCGAGCACGGTGTGGCAGTTGACCCAGACCGAGCCGGATTTGATGCGCGGCACCATCCGATGCACGGCGGCAAGATTGTTTGACCAGATGCTGGCGCCCAGGCCGTAAGGATTGTCGTTGGCCAGGCGGATGGCTTCGTCGATGTCGTCGAAGGGCATGGCGACCAGCACCGGGCCGAAGATTTCTTCCTGCACCAGCGGGTTTTGCTGGTCGATATTGACGATCACGGTTGGCTTGACGAAATAGCCGGGGCCGAATTGTTCGCCGCCGCAGGCGATGGTCGCGCCTTTTTCGCGGCCAAGCTGGATGTAGCCGTGCACCCGCGCTTGCTGTTTGGCCGAAACCAGAGGGCCGATCTGGGTGCTGGGGTCAAGGCCGTTGCCGATTTTCAGGCCGTCGGCAATACCGGCGATGTCGGCGACGACCTTGTCGAAAACCTTGCGCTGCACATAGAGACGGGACGAGGCGCAGCAGACCTGGCCCTGATTGAAGAAAATGCCGTTGGCGACGCCAGCGGCGGCATCGGCGAGATTGGCGTCATCGAGGACGATGGCGGGTGATTTGCCGCCGAGTTCGAGGGTGACGCGGGTCATGTTGTCCATCGCCGCCTTGCCGATCTGTTTGCCGACCACGGTCGAGCCGGTGAAGGTCAGTTTGTCGACCTGCGGATGACAGGCCAGCGCCGCGCCCGCGACCGGGCCAGCGCCGGTGACGACATTGAAGACGCCGGGCGGATAACCGGCTTCGAGCGCCAGTTCGGCCAGTTTGAGGGCGGTCAGCGGCGTCTCGTCGGCGGGTTTGAGGACAATGGTGCAGCCGGTCGCCAGGGCCGGGCCGAGTTTCCAGCAGGCGAGGATCAGCGGAAAGTTCCAGGCGACGATGGCGCCAACGACGCCGACCGCCTCGCGGCGGATGAAGCTGTGATATTCGCTGCCCGGCGGCATCAGCGACATCGACGGCGTGACGACGCTGCCGCTGATCTTGGTCGCCCAACCGGCCATGTAGCGGAGAAAATCGATGCAGACCTGAACATCGACCAGACGGGCCATGACGGCGCTCTTGCCGTTGTTGAGACATTCCAGTTCGGCGATCAGATCGGCGTCGCGCTCGAGCAGATCGGCGAATCGCCACAGGAGATTCTGGCGCTCGCGCGGGGCCATGCGGCTCCAGGCGGAATCCTCAAAAGTCTGACGGGCGACGCGCACGGCCCGGTCGACATCCGCTGGCGTGCCCGCTGGCGTCTGACACAGCACTTCGCCGGTGGCCGGGTTGTACACATTCATCAGGCCGCCGTCGCTGGCGGCAGTCCAGTCAGCGCCGATCAGCATTCTGGGCGGGCGCTCGATGAAAGCCTGGGATTCGGGTTTGATGGGTAAACGGGCAGTCATGGGAATATCCTTTTGCGGTGATGACGGGTGGGAGTAAGCAAAACACGCGCCACTCAGGCTTCAGTCATTCAGCCGTGGGCCAGGCCGACAAAAACCCGAATGAAGCTCGAATCCGACAAGCTGAAGCGCCTGTCTCATCCCGCTACACCTCGTCTTGAAATGGAACGTGACGGCCTCGTCCGTGCCCTGGCGAAAACCGCGCAAGGCCGCGCCAACGGTTTGTTGTCTCAGTATTTTTCCGGCGATGGCACACAATATGTAAGGGAGTAAAACAAAACGGAATGATTCACCCGCAATGAAGGATTGATATGCAGTCTCTCGCAAATTGGCAAAGGCTCCCTTGGTAGGCGACGAAGGACGTGAAGCCGAGCCGGAGATCGACCGCGAATTTGCCAGGAAGGGTTATGACAAACGAAGCTGAAAACTGTTTTTACGTTGGCATTGATGTTGCCAAGGAGAG
>JAITMS010000092.1 GCA_031277255.1 Azonexus sp. | reverse complement strand
GAACTGAAGCAAAAAGGCTTCCCCGTGGCCCTGGTGGGCGATGTGGTAGGCACCGGCTCCTCGCGCAAATCCGCCACCAACTCGGTATTGTGGTACATCGGCAACGACATTCCGCACATCCCCAACAAGCGCGACGGCGGCGTGTGCATCGGCGGCCAGATCGCGCCGATTTTCTTCAACACCATGGAAGACGCCGGCGCGCTGCCGATTGAATGCGACGTCAGCAAGATGAACACCGGCGACGTGATCGACATTCACCCCTACGCCGGCAAAGTGACCCGCCACGGCAGCGATGAACTCGTGTGCGATTTCACGCTGAAAACCGACATCATCCTCGACGAAGTACAAGCCGGCGGGCGCATCCCGCTCATCATCGGCCGCGGCCTCACCGACAAGGCGCGCGACTTCCTCAAACTCGGCCCCTCGCCCGTGTTCCGCCGCCCGCAAGCGCCCGCCGACAGCGGCAAAGGCTACACCCTGGCGCAGAAAATCGTGGGCCGCGCCTGCGGCGTCGCCGGCGTGCGCCCCGGCACTTACTGCGAACCGAAGATGACCACCGTCGGCTCGCAAGACACCACCGGCCCGATGACCCGCGACGAACTGAAAGACCTCGCCTGCCTCGGCTTCTCCACCGATCTGGTGATGCAATCGTTCTGCCACACCGCCGCCTACCCCAAGCCGGTGGACATCGCCACCCAGCACACCCTGCCCGACTTCATCCGCAACCGCGGCGGCGTCTCCCTGCGCCCTGGCGACGGCATCATCCATAGCTGGCTCAACCGCATGTTGCTACCCGACACCTGCGGCACCGGCGGCGACTCGCACACCCGCTTCCCGATTGGCATCAGCTTCCCCGCCGGCTCCGGCCTCGTCGCCTTCGCCGCCGCCACCGGCGTGATGCCGCTCGACATGCCCGAATCGGTGCTGGTGCGCTTCAAGGGTAAGATGCAGCCTGGCATCACCCTGCGCGATCTGGTCAACGCGATTCCCTACGCCGCGATTCAGCAAGGTTTGTTGACGGTGGAAAAGAAAGGCAAAAAAAACATTTATTCCGGCCGCATTCTGGAAATCGAAGGCTTGCCCGATCTGAAAATAGAACAAGCGTTCGAAATCTCCGACGCCTCCGCCGAACGCTCCGCCGCCGGCTGCACCATCAAGCTCAACAAGGAACCGATCATCGAGTATTTGACCTCCAACGTAGTGCTCTTGCGCTGGATGATCAGCGAAGGCTATGGTGACGCCCGCACGCTCGAACGCCGCGCCCAAGCCATGGAAGCCTGGCTGGCCAATCCGCAACTGCTTGAGGCTGACGCCGACGCCGAATACAAAGCCATCATCGAAATCGATCTGAACCAGATCACCGAACCCCTGCTCGCCTGCCCCAACGATCCCGACGACATCAAGCCCTTGAGCCAAGTCGCCGGCACCAAGATCGACGAAGTATTCATCGGCTCCTGCATGACCAACATCGGCCACTTCCGCGCCGCCGCCAAAGTTCTGGAACAAAATAAAGGCGCGATTCCCACTCGCCTGTGGGTCAGCCCGCCCACCAAGATGGACCAGCACCAATTGACCGAAGAAGGCGTCTACGCCGTATTCGGCGGCGCCGGCGCCCGCACCGAAATGCCCGGCTGCTCGCTGTGCATGGGCAACCAGGCGCGCGTAGCGGCGAAATCCACGGTGGTCTCCACCTCCACCCGCAACTTCCCCAACCGCTTAGGCGACGGCGCCAACGTATTTTTGGCCTCCGCTGAACTCGCGGCGATCTGCTCACTCTTGGGCAAAATCCCCAACCAGGACGAGTACCAAAGCTACATGAGCAAACTCGACACCATGGCCGGCAGCATCTACCGCTACCTGAACTTCAATGAAGTGAAATCTTTTATGGAAGGCGCACAGCGGTCGAAAAATATTCCGCTGAGTAATGTGGTGGACGCGGCGTGAATTAAATAAACCACACCGTCATGGCCCGGTGTTTGACCGGGCCCTCCATGACTAGACGATAAGGCGCTGAGAGTGTTGCAAAAGGACGGTTTTTATTTCTCCTCTGTCATTCCGCGCGAAGTCGCACAATCCATGCGATGTTTGATGTTGCGGTGTTAGTGGATTCTGCGACTGCGCTTCGCTCCGCGCAGAATGACGAGGCGGAGGCTTTCGCGACAAGCTCCAAGCTGTAGGGCGGATCTTGACCTGGGGTCTCCCCACAAAATCATATTGATTTTCAGATGGTTGAATGTTTTTCCCGTGCTTCCCACCCTCTCCCCCGCCCTCTCCCGCCAGCGGGAGAGGGAGCTGTCCGGGCGCGGCTTCAGCAATAACTCTTTTCGCGACACCGATGTACTCCCTCTCCCGCTGGCGGGAGAGGGCGGGGGAGAGGGCAGTTTGAGACAGCATTTAGCTATTCCCCCGCGCCACCTTGTGGCAAAGTCACGGTGTTTACCCGCCAGGGATATTGGCCATCATGCCCAACCTGTTTGAAATCACCGTGCTATTGCTCGCCGCCGCGCTGGCGGCGCCGCTTGGGCGTTATTCCAAGGTCGGCTCGGTGTTGAGTTTCGCCGGCATCGGCCTCTTGGTGGGGCCTTCGGTGCTGGGCTTGATCGACAACCCCGACACCGTGCTGCACTTCTCCGAAATCAGCGTGGTGTTCCTGCTGTTCATCATCGGCCTGGAACTGCAACCGCGCCGCCTGTGGGCGCTGCGTTCGATGATCTTCGGCGCCGGCAGCCTGCAAATGGGTTTGTCGGCGCTGGCTTTGGCG
>JAITMS010000083.1 GCA_031277255.1 Azonexus sp. | reverse complement strand
GTCCATTTTCAAGATTGAGGGTGATGATTACAAGCGCAGCAAATACCCTGACCAGCCCAAAAACCTGCGGGCCTGGTTGGATAAAAAGAGTTTGCACTTTACCTGCCACAGCGCGGATTTCAATTTATTATTCTCCGCGCAATTAGCGGACAGGCTGATTGAGGATTTTTTGCTGATTCAGCCGATCTCCGATTTTCTCTGCGCCGTTGAAAAGCAAAAACAGGCGGCGCAGGCTGGCATGAATCCCCAATCGCGGCATCCGCGCACCCTCTTGAATCGGCTGTAAGCGCCATGACCGACAACGATCTGCCCTGGGTTATCTGTCTGTGCGCCGAATGGTGCAGCGCCTGCCGCGAGTACCGCCCGCTGTTGGCGCGGCTGGCGCATGAATACCGGCAATTCAACTTTGCCTGGGTCGATATTGAAGACCACGCCGAGCTGACCGACGATTTCGCTGTCGAAACCTTCCCGACCATCCTGATCGCCAGCAACAGCGGCAGCCATTTTCTCGGCCCGCTCCTGCCACGCGCCGAAGCCTTGACGCGCCTGCTCCTGCCCTTGCAACCAGCGCGCCCGGCGACAGCGGCGGTAGGCGCCTTGCTCGAAGCCCTCAGGCGTGCGCCTGAGGGCTTCCAGCCCTAATCATCACTCGAACTCGATAATCACCTGATCGACCGAGAGGCTTTCGCCGACGGCGGTGGCGATTTTTTTGACCTTGCAGTCCTGCTCGGCTTTGAGGATGTTTTCCATCTTCATCGCTTCGATCACCGCCAGTTTCTCGCCCGCCTTCACTTCCTGGCCGACCTGGGCCGCGATTTCGCGCAGCAGGCCGGGCATGGGCGAGAGGAGGAATTTGGAGAGGTCGGGCGCGGGTTTGTCCGGCATCAGGGCGAGGAGATCGGCGGCGCGGCGGCTCATCACCATGAAATCGGCGCGGGTGCCCCAGTGGAACAGGGAGTAGCGGGTTTTGTGGCGTTCGACTTGCAGGGTAAACGGCTCGCCGTTGCAGGTGCCGTTGAACAGCGACTGGCCGAGTTTCCAGTCGGAGCGAATGGCGTAGCTCTTGCCGTTGTAATCGACCAGATAGCCGCCATCGTCGACTTCGTAGCCGCCGTCGATGGGACGCGCGGTGACGGGGTGATTCTCTTTCTCGTGGCCGTTCAGGCGGACGACCACCCATTGATCGCCGACGATGCGCTCGTGACCGCCGAGTTGACCGGAGATGGAGGCGGCGCGGTCGGTAAAGGCGCGGTAGACGTAGGCGGCGACGGAGACGAGGAGGGCCGGGTCGCTGTGCGGCACCATCGAGGCGTCGAAGCCCTTGGGGTATTCCTTGCTGATGAAGCTGGTGTCGAACAGGCCGGACTGGAAGCGCGGATGCTGCATCAGCGCGGCCTGGAAGGGAATGTTGGAGGAAATGCCGCGAATGACAAAGGCGTTCAGGGCGTCGCGCATCCGGTCAATGGCGGCGTTGCGGTCTTTACCGTGGACGATGAGCTTGGCGATCATCGAATCGTAGAACATCGAAATTTCGCCGCCGTCGTAGACGCCGGTGTCGACGCGGGTCGCGCCATGGGCGTCGACCGTCTCCACGGGCAGGCGGAATTTGACGAGCCGCCCGGTCGAGGGTAGAAAGCCGCGGAAGGGGTCTTCGGCGTTGATCCGGCATTCCATCGCCCAGCCGTTGATGTTGACGTCGGCCTGGCGGATCGGCAGTTTTTCGCCAGCGGCGACGCGGATCATCTGTTCGACCAGATCGAGGCCGGTAATCAGTTCGGTGACCGGGTGCTCGACTTGCAGGCGGGTGTTCATCTCCAGAAAATAGAATTCCCTGGTCGCGCCGGAGACGACGAATTCGACAGTGCCCGCCGATTCGTAGTTGACGGCGCGGGCGAGCGCCACCGCCTGCTCGCCCATCGCCTTCCTCATGTCGGCGTCGACGAAGGGACTCGGCGCTTCTTCGATGACTTTCTGGTGGCGGCGCTGGATCGAGCAGTCGCGCTCGTTCAGATAAACGTAGTTGCCGTGCCCGTCGCCCAAGACCTGAATTTCGATGTGGCGCGGCTCCAATACGTATTTTTCGATAAAGACGCGGTCGTCGCCGAAGGAATTTTTCGCCTCATTGACGCAGGAGGAAAAGCCCTCGTGCGCCTCGGCGTCGTTGTAGGCGACGCGCAAGCCTTTGCCGCCGCCGCCCGCCGAGGCTTTGATCATCACCGGGTAGCCGATGTCGCGGGCGATCTCGACCGCCTGATCGGGGCCGGAAATGGCCTCGTTGTAACCGGGAATGGTATTGACTTGGGCGGCGATGGCGAGCCTTTTCGACTCGATCTTGTCGCCCATTTTGGCGACCGAATAATGCTTGGGGCCGATGAAGGTGACGCCCGCTTCTTCGAGGCGGCGCGAAAACTCGGCGTTCTCGGAGAGAAAGCCGTAACCCGGATGCACCGCCTCCGCCCCCGTTGCCTTGCAGGCGGCGATGATCTTGTCGATGACCAGATAGGATTCTTTCGAGGCCGCCGGGCCGATGCAGACGGCTTCGTCGGCCATATCGACATGAAGGGCGTCCTTGTCGGCCTCGGAATAGACGGCGACGGTGGCAATACCCATCTTGCGGGCGGTCTTGATGACGCGGCAGGCAATCTCGCCACGGTTTGCAATCAGTATTTTTTTGAACATGGGGCTTATCTCAATTCAGTTGAACACGCCCTTGGGCATCCAAGGGAAAAAACGGGTTGTGGGCCACTTCCCAAAGATGACCATCCGGATCGGCAAAGTAGCCGGAATAGCCGCCCCAGAAAACTTTCTGACCGGGCTTGACCATGCGGCCACCGGCAGCGACCGCCTGCGCCAGCACGGCATCAACCTCCGGCTGGGCACGGACGTTATGCGCCAGGGTGATGCCCGAAAAACCGGCCACTGCATCCGTACCGGATGTGTGGTCAGGAAGATTTGCATCCTCGGCCAGCGCGCGGCGACAAAACAGCGAGAGCGCCACACCGCCAGCCTGCATGAACGTCACCTGGTCATTGCTGGCGCTCGCCCGCGAGAAACCGAGTCGCGTGTAAAAAGCTGCTGCGCGGGCCACATCAGCCACGCCCAGTGTCACGATCGAAAGTCGAGGCTCCATCTCTTTCCTTTTCATCAAAACTGCCGCAACAGCCAGCCTTTGATAACCGAAAAATATTCGCGCAGCCAAGCGTTGCAACGCATGTAAAGCGGTGTCGGCGCGCCCATGCTGCCGACCTGCTCGTAACCGATGCCCTCGGCCAGCCAGCGCGAGCGCAGGGTGTGAAAATCGCTGGTCACGATCAGCACCGGCAACTGCGGTGTTACGCCCCGCCCAGCCAGTAGCGGCAGGGCGAAGCGCAGGTTTTCCTCGGTGCTGGCGCTGCGTTCTTCTTGCACGATGCGCGTGGCGCTCAGGCCACGGGTGCGCAGATAGTCGCCCATGATCTGTCCTTCGCTCAGTGTGCCGCCGAAATCGACGCCGCCGCTGACCAGCACCAGCGCCTGCGGATAACGCGCGGCCTGCGCCAGCGCCGTGTCCAGCCGCGCCGCCAGCATCGGCGAAGGCTTGCCACCCGGCGTACCCGATCCAAGCACGACGATGGCGGCAGGCGGCGCGGGCAAAGGCTGGCCGGCTCCAGCACGCCACAACACTCCCCAGAACACGACCACCGTCGCCAGCCACAACGCCGCTAGCCGCCAGCACCAGCGCCATGCCCGTTGGCGCGCTACGCGCGCATGCAGCCACCGCTGCACCGCTTGCCAGCGCCAGCCCAACAGCGCCAGCCCAAGCCCCGCCAGCAAAGGCAGAGCGATGCCGAAGTTGAACAAGCCCTGCGACATCAGATACAGCGAGTGAACCGTCAGCACGACGCCCACAGTCCAACTCAGCCACGGCATCAGAGCGGACTATTGCCGTGCTTGCGCCACGGAGTTTCCAGTTTCTTGTCGCGCAGCATGGCCAGCGAGCGGGCGATGCGCTTTCTTGTCGCGTGCGGCATGATGACGTCGTCGATGAAGCCGCGGGCGCTGGCGACGAAGGGGTTGGCGAATTTTTCCTTGTATTCGGCTTCGCGCTCGGCGAGCTTGGCGGGGTTGCTCTTTTCTTCGCGGAAAATGATTTCAACCGCGCCTTTTGGCCCCATCACCGCGACTTCCGCCGACGGCCAGGCGAGATTGACATCGCCGCGCAGGTGTTTCGACGACATCACGTCGTAAGCGCCGCCGTAAGCCTTGCGCGTGATGACCGTGACCTTGGGCACGGTGCATTCGGCAAAGGCGTAGAGCAGCTTGGCCCCGTGCTTGATGATGCCGCCGTATTCCTGCGCCGTCCCCGGCATGAAGCCCGGCACGTCGACAAAGGTGACGACCGGAATATTGAAGGCGTCGCAAAAACGCACGAAACGGGCGGCCTTGATCGCCGATTTGATGTCCAGACAACCGGCCAGCACCAGCGGCTGATTGGCGACGATGCCGACCGGATGACCGGCGAAGCGGCCAAAGCCGATGACGATGTTCTTGGCGTAATCGGCCTGCAATTCGAAGAAATCGTGGTCATCGACGACTTTGATGATCAACTCTTTCATGTCGTAGGGCTTGTTGGGATTATCCGGCACCAGCGTATCGAGCGAATGATCGGAACGCTCGACCGGGTCGTTGGTCGCCGTGAAGGGCGGTTTTTCCCGGTTGTTGGCCGGGATGAAATTCATGAAGCGGCGCAGCATGGCCAGCGCCTCGACATCGTTCTCGAAGGCCAGATCGGCAACGCCCGACTTGCTGGTATGGGTCAGCGCGCCGCCCAGTTCCTCGGCGGTCACGTCCTCGTGGGTCACGGTCTTGACCACTTCCGGGCCGGTCACGAACATGTAGCTTGAGTCCTTGACCATGAAAATGAAGTCGGTCATCGACGGCGAATACACCGCGCCGCCCGCGCACGGCCCCATAATCATCGAAATCTGCGGCACGACGCCGGAAGCCATGACGTTGCGCTGGAAGACATCGGCATAGCCGCCGAGGGAGGCCACGCCTTCCTGAATCCGCGCCCCGCCGGAATCGTTCAGGCCGATCACCGGCGCGCCGACCTTCATCGCATGATCCATCACCTTGCAGATTTTTTCGGCGTGGGTTTCCGAAAGCGAACCGCCAAAGACCGTGAAATCCTGCGAAAAAACAAAAACCAGACGGCCATTGATGGTGCCATAGCCGACGACGACGCCATCGCCCGGTATTTTTTCGGCGCTGTCCATGCCGAAATCGACGCAGCGGTGTTCCTTGAACATATCCCATTCTTCAAAGGAGCCGGGATCGAGCAGCAGTTCGATGCGCTCGCGGGCGGTCAGCTTGCCCTTCTTGTGCTGGCTGTCGATACGTTTCTGACCGCCGCCGAGGCGGGCCAGATCACGCTTTTTCTCAAGCTGGCGGATGATGTCATGCATAAAAAACTCCCAAAAAGGAAAGGGACATATCAAACCTCACAAATAGTCGAGCAGCGCGCGCGCCGCGGCGGCGGGCGTAGTCCGCCCATTTTCAACGGCATCGGTCAAGGCCGGCAGATTGTCCCGCACTTCCCGCTGCTCACGAAAGCGCCGACGCAGGCCGGAATCAATCAATTGCCACATCCAGGCCAGCGACTGCCGTTGGCGCCGGGCGGCAAATTCGCCGGAAGACTGCAAAGCCGCTTGGCGCTTGCCGACCTCGGCCCAGAATTCATCGATGCCTTCCTGCCGCAAGGCCGAGAGGGCAATCACCGGCGGCGTCCCCTGGCCTGAGGCCGGGCGCAACAGGCCGAGCGCGTTCCGCCATTGGGCAGAAGCCAGCGCCGTCGCCCGCGGGTCGATGTCGGCCTTGTTGATGACCACCAGATCAGCCATTTCGACAATACCTTTTTTGATCGCCTGCAAATCATCCCCGGCATGGGGCAACTGCAACAGGCAGAACATATCGACCATGCCCGCCACCGCCGTCTCCGACTGGCCGACGCCGACCGTCTCGACAATGATCAGGTCATAACCCGCCGCCTCGCACAGGAGCATCGCCTCGCGCGTCTGGTCGGCAACGCCGCCGAGCGACCCCGCCGACGGACTGGGCCGGATGAAAGCCGCCTCTGATTGCGACAGCCGCTCCATGCGCGTCTTGTCGCCAAGAATGGAGCCGCCGGAAATGGTCGACGAAGGATCAACCGCCAGCACGGCGACACGATGCCCCTGCCCAATCACCTGCAAACCCAAGGCCTCGATAAAAGTCGACTTGCCCGCCCCCGGCACGCCGGAAATCCCCAGCCGCAAGGATTTTCCGGTATGCGGCAGGAGCGCGTTCAACAAGGCGTCGGCCTCGACCCGATGATCGGCGCGGCTCGATTCGAGCAAGGTGATGGCTTTGGCAAGGGCGCGGCGCTTACCGGCGCGCACGCCAGCCGTGAGGCTTGCCGTGCTCGCCTGCCGCAAATCGGTCGGGGACAGCTCACTCAATTTCGAGCACCCCGTCCTCGGCGTTTTCGAGAAAAACGCTGATCGTTCACGCGGCCACGCTCACCATGCGTCGTTCACGATCAGCCGCGAAGGCGAGACATGCTTGAATGTCCTCGACTTCAAGCTCCGGGTAATCGACGAGAATTTCCTGTTGCGTCATTCCTGCCGCCAGCCAACCGAGTACGTCATAGACGGTAATCCGCATATGGCGAACACAAGGTTTGCCGCCTCGCTTCCCCGCATCGAGCGTGATCCGATCATGTGCATTCATGCTGAAAACTCCTTATGTCCGGAAAGGAAGCGGTTTATGGCTCTCAAGCCCTCAAGCCGACCTTGATCTGCTCCAGCACATCCCTGGCGCAAACGGGGATCGGCGTGCCGGGGCCGTAGATGCCTTTGACGCCTGCTTGTTGGAGAAAATCGTAGTCCTGACGCGGGATGACGCCGCCGACAAAGACCACGATGTCGTCCGCGCCCTGTTTTTTCAGTTCTTCGATAATCGCCGGGACGAGCGTTTTGTGGCCTGCCGCCAGAGTCGATACGCCGACCGCGTGCACGTCGTTTTCGATGGCCTGACGGGCGCATTCGGCGGGGGTCTGGAACAGCGGGCCGATGTCGACGTCGAAGCCGAGATCGGCCAAGGCCGTCGCCACCACTTTGGCGCCGCGATCGTGCCCGTCCTGCCCCAGTTTGGCGACCATGACGCGCGGGCGGCGACCCGCGTTTTCGGCAAAGGCGTTGATCTCGGCCTTGAGCGCGTCCCAGGCCGCCGCCCCTTCGTAGGCGGCGGCATAGACGCCGGAGACGGTTTGCGTATCGGCGCGATGACGGCCAAAGACTTTTTCCAGCGCGTCCGAGACTTCGCCAACCGTGGCGCGCAGACGCATGGCGGCGATGGCGAGATCGAGCAGGTTGCCTTCGCCCGTCTCGGCAGAGCGGGTCAGCGCAGCGAGCGCCGCCTGCGCGGCAGCGCCGTCGCGGCTGGCGCGGATGGCCTTGAGGCGGGCGATCTGGGCGTCGCGCACGGCGTGGTTGTCGATGTCGAGAATGTCGATGGCGTCTTCCTGGGCCAGCTTGTATTTGTTGACGCCGACGATGACATCCTTGCCCGAATCAATGCGCGCCTGTTTGTCGGCGGCGCAGGTTTCAATCTGCATCTTGGCCCAGCCGGATTCGACGGCCTTGGTCATGCCGCCCATCGCTTCGATTTCTTCGATGATGCCCCAGGCTTTGTCGGCCATGTCCTGGGTCAGTTTTTCCATCATGTAGGAACCGGCCCAGGGGTCGACGACCTGGGTGATGTGCGTTTCTTCCTGAATGATGAGCTGGGTGTTGCGGGCAATGCGGGCCGAGAACTCGGTCGGTAGCGCAATCGCTTCATCGAGCGCATTGGTGTGCAGCGATTGCGTGCCGCCGAACACCGCCGCCATCGCTTCGATGGTGGTGCGCACCACGTTGTTGTACGGGTCTTGCTCGGTCAGCGACCAGCCGGAAGTCTGGCAGTGGGTGCGCAGCATTTTCGATTTGGCGCTCCGGGCGTTGAAGCCGGTCATAATGCGATCCCACAAGAGGCGGGCGGCGCGCATCTTGGCGATTTCGAGATAAAAATTCATGCCGACGCCCCAGAAGAAGGAGAGGCGACCAGCAAAGACATCGACATCCATACCGGCGGCAATGCCGGTGCGCACGTATTCCATGCCGTCGGCCAGCGTAAAGGCGAGTTCAATGGCCTGATTGCCGCCCGCTTCCTGAATGTGGTAGCCGGAAATGGAAATGGAATTGAACTTCGGCATGTGCCGGGCGGTGTAGCCGAAAATGTCGGCAATGATCCGCATCGACGGCTTGGGCGGATAGATATAGGTGTTGCGCACCATGAATTCTTTGAGGATGTCGTTCTGGATGGTGCCGGACAACTGCGCCTGGGCCACGCCCTGCTCCTCGGCGGCGACGATGTAACCGGCGAGAATGGGCAGCACCGCGCCATTCATGGTCATCGAGACGGAGACTTTATCGAGCGGAATGCCGTCGAACAGGATTTTCATGTCCTCGACCGAATCAATCGCCACGCCCGCCTTGCCGACATCGCCGGTAACGCGCGGATTATCGGAATCGTAGCCGCGATGCGTGGCCAGATCGAAAGCGACGGAAACGCCCTGCCCGCCCGCCGCCAGCGCCTTTCTGTAGAAAGCGTTGGAAGCCTCGGCGGTGGAAAACCCGGCGTACTGGCGGATGGTCCACGGCCTGACCGCGTACATGGTCGGCTGCGGCCCGCGCAGATAGGGCGAAAAACCCGGCAGCGTATCGGCAAAAGGCAGCTTGTCGACATCCTTCTTCGTATACAGCGCCTTGACCTGCAAGCCTTCCGGCGTCTGCCACAGGAGCTTGGCGGGGTCATTGTCGGGCGCCTGTTTGGCGGCTGCCTTTTCCCAGGCATCGAGATGATTGGAATCGAGGAATTTTTCAGACATGTAAAGCCTCTTGTCGCCCCGATGATCGGGCGAATGATGCAAAACGGAAATTTTACGCGCTGGCGCTGTGCTTGACACGGCCAGCCCTACATAATACGTTATCCATAATTATGGAGGCAAGCTACCGCGCCCCGACGAGCTTTGCCCGCCCGCAACCATGAACCCTATCGCTCCCACCGCGCTCTATCAGGAAGTCGCCGCAAGGCTGCGCCAGCGTATCTTCGCCCACGAACTGACGCCGGGCGCCTGGATCGACGAGCAAAAACTGGCCGAACAATACGGCATCTCCCGCACGCCGCTGCGCGAGGCGCTCAAGGTGCTGGCCGCCGAAGGTCTGGTCGACCTCAAACCCCGGCGCGGCTGCTACGTCACGGAAATTTCCCGGCAGGACCTCGACGACATCTTCCCCCTCATCGCCCTGCTCGAAGCCCGCTCGGCGAAGGAAGCCGCGCGCCGCGCCACGCCCGCCGATCTCGATCAACTGGAAGCCATTCATCAGCGCCTCGAAGCCGCCGCCCGCGAGGGCGAGATCAAAGCGTTTTTTGAAGCCAATCAGGAATTTCACCGCCAGGTTCAGGAACGCTCCGGCAACCGCTGGCTGCTCTCCGTCATTGCCGATTTGCGCCAGGTCCTCAAACTCTCGCGTCTCCACTCCCTGTCACTGGAAGGCCGCCTGCAACAGTCGCTCGACGAACACCGGGCAATCATGGCCGCCTTCGCCACCGGCAACGCCGGAGAAGCCGAACGCCTGATGCACGACCATCTCCTCTCCGGCCACGAGGCGCTGACCCGGATGCAGGAAGCCGCCCGCTCGATCTGAGCGCAACGCTGGAGCGGGCTTGATTCAAGTGCTTGCGGTTTTCCCTCGCCCGCTTGCGGGAGAGGGTGGCCGCAGGCCGGGAGAGGGCCAGCGGCGCATCCATTGCCGCCACCGCCAATCGGGACGCCACCCCTCTCCCCCAAAACCCTCTCCCCCGCCCTCTCTCCCGCTCGCGGGAGAGAGGATAGGAGAGAGGGCTGCCTCTCCCGCAAGCGGGCGAGGGGAGCAAAGCGCATGGGCGCGGAAACAGACGTCCGCACTTGAACCCAAACTGCGCTAACGCCGCCCGCCGAGTATCGAACCCAAGACGCCGCGCAGGATTTGCTTGCCGAGTTCGCGCCCGACCGTACCAGCGACGCCGCGGGCGGCGCTTTTGGCGGCGGATTCGATGACGCCTTCGCGCTTGCCGCCGCGCGGGCCGGTGCTGCCGAGCAGAATGTCGCCCAGGCCGCCGAGGATGCCGCCGCTTTCTTCCGCCGGCGGCGGGGCGGCTTTTGGGGCGCGCGGCGCGGGCGCGCGGCGCGCGGCGCTGTTGCCCCAGGCGTTGGGGTCGGGCGCTGCCGGGGGCGGGGGAATGGCGCCGGGAGCGGCTGGTTTGGCAGCCGGGGCCGCCGCGGCTTCAGTCTGGCCGCGCAGCGCCTCGTAGGCCGAAGCGCGGTCGACCGTCTGACCATAGGCGGCAAGGAGCGGCGAAGCCTTGATGATGGCTTGCCGTTCGGCGTCCGTCAGCGGCCCCAGGCGGGAAGCGGGGGGAAAGATGAAGGCGCGGTCGACGATATTGGGGCGGCCCTTGTCGTCGAGGAAGGAAACCAGCGCCTCGCCGACGCCGAGTTCGGTGATGGCGGCGGCGGCATCGAACTTGGGATTGGCGCGCATGGTCTGCGCCGCCGCCAGCACGGCTTTCTGGTCGCGCGGGGTGAAGGCGCGCAGGGCGTGCTGGACGCGATTGCCCAACTGGCCGAGGATTTTTTCCGGCACGTCGAGCGGGTTTTGCGTGACGAAAAAGACGCCGACGCCTTTCGAGCGGATCAGGCGCACCACTTGCTCGATTTTATCGACCAGGGCGGGCGGCGCGTCGGTAAAGAGCAGATGGGCTTCGTCAAAGAAAAAGACCAGCTTCGGCTGACCGAGATCGCCCGCTTCCGGCAGTTGCTCAAAGAGTTCCGCCAGCAGCCAGAGCAGGAAGGTGGAGTAGAGCGCCGGGGCGTTGATGAGTTTGTCGGCGGCCAGCACGTTGATGACGCCGCGCCCGTTGTTGTCGACTTTCATCAAATCGGCGATGTCGAGCATCGGCTCGCCGAAAAAAATGTCGCCGCCCTGCTCGCCCAAGGTCAACAGGCCGCGCTGGATAGCGCCGATGGAAGCGCCGGTGACATTGCCGTATTCGGTTTTATACTGCCCCGCGTGGTCGCCGACGTGCTGCGCCATGGCCCGCAGATCCTTGAGATCAAGGAGCAGCAGCCCTTCATCATCGGCAATTTTGAACACCAGTTGCAGAACGCCGGTTTGCGTCTCGTTGAGATTCAAGAGCCGCGCCAAAAGCAGCGGCCCCATGTCGGAAATGGTGGCCCGTACCGGGATGCCGCTCTGGCCGAAGACATCCCAGAAGGCGACCGGGTTGGCGTAGGGCTGAAAGTTGCTGAGGCCAAGTTCGGCAATGCGTTTCAAGAGTTTTTCCGACGGCTGACCAACCGCCGCCATGCCCGACAGATCGCCCTTGACATCGGCCATGAAGACCGGCACGCCAATCGACGAGAGGCGCTCGGCCATCGACTGTAAAGTTACCGTCTTGCCGGTGCCGGTAGCGCCGGTAATCAGGCCGTGGCGATTGGCCATCGGCGGCAGCAGGGCCGGATAGCCATCGGCGGCTTTGGCAAGGTACAGGGGATCGGACATGGCGCGAGACTCCTTGAAAAAATATGCCGATATTTTACGTTCCCGACGGCGGATCGGGGGTGTCCGGCCAAAGAACGCGCCTGACGGAAAAGGGCCGGGCGGGTAAAATCGCGGCTTTCATCCGTAATCAGGAAGCGCATCATGGCCGGTCACTCCAAATGGGCCAATATTCAGCACCGCAAGGGGCGGCAGGACGAGAAGCGCGGCGCGGCCTTCTCCAAAATCGCCAAGGAAATCACCGTTGCCGCCAAGATGGGCGGCGGCGACATCGGCTTCAATCCGCGCCTGCGCGTCGCCGTCGACAAGGCCAAGGCCAACAACATGCCGAAGGACAAGATCGACACCGCCATCAAGAAAGGCACCGGCGAACTCGACGGCGTCGAGTACGTCGAAGTCCGCTACGAGGGCTACGGCGTCGGCGGCGCGGCGATCATGGTCGATTGCCTGACCGACAACAAAACGCGCACCGTAGCTGAAGTCCGCCACGCTTTTGCGAAACATGGCGGCAATATGGGGACGGAAGGCTCGGTGGTTTTCCAGTTCAAACATTGCGGCCAGTTGATCTTCGCTCCCGGCGTCGACGAAGCGGCGCTGATCGACGCCGCCATCGAAGCCGGGGCCGAGGATGTGGCGAGCGATGACGATGGCTCGATCGAAGTCGTCACCGCCCCCGCCGATTTCATCGCCGTCAAGGACGCGCTGGAAGCCGCCGGGTTCAAATCAGCGTTCGCCGCCGTGACGATGAAGCCGGAGGGCGAAAACCCGCTCGCCGGGGAGGATGCGGCGAAGATGCAGAAGCTGCTCGACGCCCTGGAAAATCTCGACGACGTGCAGGAAATCTACACCACCGCCGTGATCGACGAGGAATGAGCATGGTCAAGCGCTTTTTGCTCTCTGCCGCGCTGGCCGCCGCGCTGTCCCCACTGGCGCTGGCCGACGAACTGGTCTGTCCCGATCTCACCAGCATCGCCCAGGTCAACGCCTGCCCGACCGATGAGGAATTGCGCCACACCTACCACGGCTATTGCGGCGACGACAGCAACGCCTACGGCAAAAAAACCGATGTCTGCGTCCGCTACGAGGACTATCGCCACCTGAAAAACGTCGCCCGCTGGGAATCGGCGGATGGCCGATTCGACGGCTACCTCTCCTGCGATCTGCCGGAAGCAACGTGGCGAAGCGAGAAACCGACCGACATCCTGCTGGCGATGCAGGGCAAAATCGCCAAGGTGGTATGCCGCTATCCCAACAACATCACACTGACTTACCGCACCCGCGACAACTGCACGGTGGCCGACGCCAAGGCTTGCGCCAGCGACCCTGCCGCCTGCCGCGCCACCTGCCGCCCGGCGGATGGCGGCTAGAGCGGTTTTGATTCAAGTGTATACACACCCCCTATACCGTTCGGGCTGAGCCTGTCGAAGCCCGGTTCAAGCCGCCGTATCCTCTCTCCGCACCGTCCTTCGACAAGCTCAGGACGAACGGGAGTGTAAGACTTGAACAGAAAATGCTCTAGCCCATATATAGTCGCTCCAACAATAAACAAGACATAATATAAGCCTGTCGATTCTACCGGAGACGAAGATGGCTTACCGTACTGATCTCAAGAGTCGGGTGTTGAGTTTTGTTGCTGCCGGGGGCAGCAAGAGCGAAGCGGCGAGGCGTTATCAGGTTGCCCGTTCAACGGTATTTGTCTGGCTGAAGGAAGGGCCTGATCACCTTGCCCGGAAGCCTGGTCCCAAGGACTCACGTAA
>JAITMS010000061.1 GCA_031277255.1 Azonexus sp. | reverse complement strand
GGCTCCAAAACGCTCCATGCTTCATCCGATATGTCGTGGCGTCGATACTCTGGCTTCATACACAACCCTCGTCAGTAAATAATGAGCAGTATAACTCAGTCTATTGACGACACTGCCTAAGCTCCTGCCAGTTGAGAAATTGCCGCTAGGTGGCTGGAAGTAAAGCCTAACGCCAATTAGACGACCTACCTTGAAAGACACAGTGTTGTCTAACTCGAAGCCACTGTCAATCCTGCCTGAAACAGCCGTTGTATTTCCGTTTAGGCAAACTTAAAACTTGGCGAATGGATGAGAAGCCTCCAAAAGAAAAAAGGTCAGCGTCAGCTTTAATTCTCATCTTCGCTCACTCGCCTGATCTGAAAATAAAATGATCGGCATCGCGCCGCCTAAGCGCCCGTTTCGTAGGCGGCCAGCGTGACGCCAGCATGGCTCAAGAGTTCGCGCAATTCCTTGATGCCGGCGCGTGAGCAGGTGCTGCTGTTGTGCGGGTGATGGAGAAAGCCTTCGTGGCCATTGAGGGTGACCTTGAAGCGGGCGCCGTGGGCTGGCTCGATCTCGGCCCCCAGGTGATGCAGCAGGGATTCGACTTCGCGCCAGTGGATGTTCGATGGCAGCGGGTCCTGAAAGATGCTGCGCAGCAGGTGGGCGTGCTTGTGACTCATGGCAATGCTCCCGGCGTGGCGAAAGGCGTATTTTATGCGGCGGCGGCTTCAGGCCAGCATGATTTTGCCGAGGGCCAGAACGAGCAGGGTGTAGGCGGCGGCGACCAGATCGTCGGCCATGACGCCGAAGCCGTTTTTGACGTGCTGGTCGAAATAACGCGCCGGTTGCGGTTTGACGATGTCGAACAGGCGAAAGAGCAGAAAGGCCGCCAGTTGCCAGGCGAAGCCCGGCGGCGTCAAGAGCAGGACGAGCCAGAACGGTACGATCTCGTCCCAGACGATGCTGCCGTGATCGGGGTCGCCGAGCGCCCGGCCAGTGATGTCGATGAGCCGGATGCCGCCGAGATAGGCGATGGCAAGCAACGTCAGCAAGGTCGCGTCGTCAACATAAGGCCGAAAGAGCAAAAAGCTGCCCCAGGCGAACAGGGTGCCGAAGGTGCCGGGCGCTTTCGGCGCGAGGCCGCTGCCGCAGCCGAGCGCGAGAAAGTGCGCCGGATGGGCAAGGAGAAAGCGCCAATCGGGGCGGCGGACGGGTTCAGACAAAGTGTTCGAAGCCTTTCTTCGCAAATTCCAGCGGCTGGTCGTCCGGGTCAAGGACGGTGACCGCGCCCGCCGGGCCGTCGATCATTTCGCCAATCCGCCACAGCGGCAGGTCGAGCCGGGCGGCGATGGCGCCAATCGCCTGCTGCTGGGCCACCGGCGCAGTAAAGCACAGTTCGTAATCGTCGCCGCCCGTCAGTTGGCATTCGAGCGCCAGGCGGCGTCGCGCCGCGTCATCGGCTGCACCCTTGGGCAAATGCGGCAGCCGCGTCAGCCGCAGCGCCGCCGCGCAGCCGGAACGGCGGGCGATATGGCCAAGATCGGCGAGCAATCCGTCCGATACGTCAATCGCGGCGCTGGCGAGGCCAAGCAGCGCCTGACCAAGCGCCACGCGCGGCTGCGGCTTTTCGAGCGCGGCAAGGCACAAGCGCGGCCAGGGTTCAGGCAGGACGATACGCCCCTGCAACTGAGCGAGGCCAAGCGCCGCCAGACCGGGACGACCGGAAACCCAGATGTCTTCGCCAACAGCAGCGCCATCGCGGCGCAAGGCGCGGCCCGGTTCGATTTCGCCAAAGGCGGTGAGGCACAGATTGAGCGGCCCGCGCGTCGTGTCGCCGCCGATCAGGGCGACGCCGTATTGCCCAGCGCAGGCAAAAAAGCCCGCGGCAAAGGCCGCGAGCCACGCTTCATCGGCGCGCGGCAGCGCCCCGGCCAGCGTCACCCAGCGCGGCGTCGCGCCCATCGCGGCGAGGTCGGAAAGATTGACGGCAAGCGTTTTCCAGCCCAGATTTTGTGGATCGCCAGCCGGTAAAAAATGCGTGCCTTCGACCAGCATGTCGGTGGTCACGGCCAGTTGTCTGCCCGGTGTCGGCTGCAACAGGGCGCAGTCATCGCCGATGCCCAGAATCACGCCCGCGGCAGACGCGGGCCGGGTGAAATAGCGGTCGATCAGGGCGAATTCGCTAGAGCGGTTTTGATTCAAGTGCGTACATACCCAAATACCGTTCGCCCTGAGCTTGTCGAAGGGCGGTGCGGAGAGAGGTCTGGAGGCTTGAACCGGGCTTCGACTGCGCTCAGCCCGAACGGGAGTGTAAGGATTTGAACAGAAAATACTCTAATCATGCTCATCACGCGCTATTTCTTCTGGCGGGCCGCCACTTCCTCCGGGCGGGCGGCGGCGGCGATTTTGTCGAGCACGCCGTTCACGTATTTGTGGCCGTCGGCGCCGCCAAACGCCTTGGTCAGTTCGATGGCCTCGTTGATGATGACGCGGTAGGGCGTCTCCGGGCAGTTCTGCAACTCGAAGCAGCCGAGCATCAGGAGAGAGGCTTCGATCGGCGACAGTTCAGCGAAAGGCCGGTCGATATGGGCGGCGATGCGGGCGATCAGGCTCTCCGGCTGGTTGATGACGCCGCGCAGGACGTTTTCAAAAAATTCCCGGTCGGCCTTGGCGAAATCGACCCGTTCCGGCGCGTAGGCAAGGATTGCCGCTTCATCAGCGCCGCCGACGCGCCATTGATAAAGCCCCTGCAAGACCAGTTCGCGCGCCCGGCGGCGGGCCGAACGCGGCGGCAGGTCGTCGGCGATGGTGAAGTCACTGGCGAAATCGGTCATTGGCAAGCGCCTTCTGGAGATTGGCCATTTCGACGGCGGCCTGGGCGCATTCGCTGCCCTTGGGCTGCATGCGGACGGCCGCCTGTTCGTCGGTCTCGCAGGTGAGAACGCCGTTGGCGATGGGGATGCCGGTATCGAGCTGCACTTCCATGATGGCGCGGCAGGCGTCGTTGGAGACGACCTCGAAATGGTAGGTTTCACCGCGAATCACCGCGCCCAGGGCCACCAGCGCGTCGAAACCGCCGCTCTGGGCCATGCTTTGCAGGGCCAGCGGAATTTCCAGCGCGCCGGGAACGGTGGCGATGCGAATGTCGTCGGCGGCAACGCCAAGGCGCTTCAATTCGTGAATGCAGGCGGATAGCAGCCCTTCGCCGACAGGCCGGTTGAAACGGGCCATGACGACGCCGACGCGCAAGCCCGCGCCGTTGAGAGGGCTGTCGTATTCAAAAACATCGTTAAAACGGGACATGGTTCAAAGCTCCGCAAAGGAAGGGACGAAGCCGGTGACTTCAAGATCGAAGCCGGTCATCGAGGGCATTTTGCGCGGACTGGCGAGGAGCCGCATCCGGGTCACGCCGAGGTCGCGCAAAATCTGCGCGCCGATGCCGTAAATGCGCGGGTCCCACTTCGGCTGGCGGCGCTGCGCTTCCGTCTGGCTGCGGCCCATCAGGCGGGCGAGGAGCGCCTCGCCGTCTTCCGGGCGGTGCATCAGGACGATCACGCCATGACCGTTTTGGGCCAGCGCCGCCTCCGCTTCGTCAATCGAAAAAGCCTGCGGCCTGCTGTCGGGATCGAGAAAATCAAGCACCGACAGCGGCTCATGGACGCGCACCAGCGTCTCGCCGCCCGCCGGAATCTCGCCCTTGACCAGCGCCAGATGGGTTCCGCCGCCCGCCCGGTCGACATAGGCGTGCAGCGCGAATTCGCCGTGGCGGGTGGCGATGGTCTTGCTCGTCACGCGCTCGACCAGGGTTTCCGAAGCGGCGCGGTAATGGATCAGATCGGCGATGGTGCCGATCTTCAGCCCGTGCTCGCGGGCAAATTCAATCAACTGCGGCAGCCGCGCCATCGTGCCGTCTTCGTTGAGAATTTCGCAAATCACCGAGGCCGGTTCAAGACCGGCCATCCCGGCGAGATCGCAACCGGCTTCGGTATGCCCAGCGCGCACCAGCACGCCGCCGGGTCGGGCGGCAATCGGGAAGACGTGGCCGGGCTGGACGATGTCGTCCGGCGTCGCCTGGCGGGCCACCGCCGCCAGCACGGTACGCGCCCGGTCGGCGGCGGAAATGCCCGTCGTGACGCCTTCAGCGGCTTCGATCGAAACGGTGAAGGCGGTGCCGTAAGGCGTTTTATTGTCGCGCGCCATCTGCGCCAGACCGAGCTTGCGGCAGCGTTCCTCGGTCAGCGTCAGGCAGACGAGGCCACGGCAGTGCGTGACCATGAAATTGATCGCCTCCGGCGTCACGAACTCGGCGGCGATGACGACATCGCCCTCGTTTTCGCGGTCTTCTTCATCAACCAGAATGACCATGCGGCCAGCTTTCAACTCGGCCACGATGTCGGTGATGGGGGCAATGGCGGGGTGAGGAGACATGAGATTTCCGACAGCGGCAGAAAAGGCCGCTATTTTCGCAGAAAGCGCCGCGCCGTGCCCGTTTTTGCATGTAAGCGCATGAAAATCAAACAGATAGGCTGGTAATGATGGCCGGCTTTGTGTTATGATCCGCCCTTTTCCGGGATCGCCCCCGGCGGCGGCATCCGGGCAACGTGAAAGCACCGTTCGCTCAGGTCAACCTGCCTGATTTTTGAGAAAGGCTCCCCCATGCACACCGAATCCATCCTCACCCATCTGAAAAAACACGGCCAGTTGCTTGATGCCGACATCGCCAAAGGCACCGGCATCGACTTGCAGGATGTCCGCAACTCGCTGCAACAACTCTCCGCCCTCAAGGCCATTTCGACCTGCCGCATGACGACTTTCAAAAACGGCCAGCCCATCGAAGGCATCTTCTGCCGCATCGCCGGTTACATTCCGCCCGCCGCCCCTGGTCGCAAACCCGGCGTCAAAAGCTGATTTTCCGGGCGGCGCAGTCCTCAATTACCCGCCCCAGCGCCTTGACGCTCGTTGCGAGAAACCGCTAGAATGCGCGGCTTCCCGCAACATGGGTCGGTAGCTCAGTCGGTAGAGCAGCGGACTTTTAATCCGTTGGTCCCGAGTTCGAATCTCGGCCGACCCACCACAATATCCCGGAGCGGGGCGTTAGCTCAGTTGGTAGAGCAGCGGACTCTTAATCCGTAGGTCCACAGTTCGAATCTGTGACGCCCCACCAGAAAAATCAATGCGTTACGGAGTTTGATCGGGATTGATTTTTTCTTGCCTGACGCGGTGTACTCCGTAACCATCAATCCCCATCAACATCCGGTTTGATCCGCCGAGCGAAACGAAACCTGGGGGAAGCCGCTCATGCAGAAGCCGCCACTTGCAAGGGTGTGATCTTTGCGAGTTCCGCCGCCAGCCGGTCATGCGCCATTTCGCTGTCGAACCGCGCCTGACCGCGCAGCCAATAGCCATCCGACAAGCCAAAGAACCGGCACAGGCGCAAATCGGTATCCGCCGTAATCGCGCGGCGTCCCGCCACGATCTCGCCGATGCGCTGGGCGGGTACGTTGATTGCCTTGGCCAGCCGCTGTCCACACAAAGCACACGCGCCACTGGTCATTGATGCGGATGCTGTGCTGCCCGACGCGGTTGCCGATCAACTTTTCCAGCCGGTTGCCGGGCGGGATTTTCAGGTCATCAAGGCAGCCCGCCATGTTCAACTGCTCCAGCTTGCGCCTTGCGACGCGCAACAAAAAAGCCAATCGCTCAGATTGGCTTCGGGATGGCTGGTTGCGGGGGCAGGACTTGAACCTGCGTCCTTCGGGTTATGAGCCCGACGAGCTGCCAACTGCTCCACCCCGCGTCAGTAAGTTGCTAATTATCGTTAAAAAAGCGTCTTTCGTCAAGGATTTAGCGATTTTTACCCGAATCGCCGCGCCTGCTTCAGCCTCTGGCAGCGAAAATAGCCAACGCATCACGCGCCATTTGGCTTTCCCCCGTTAGAATCGGCGCATGAGCGAATCCTTCCCTCTCCCGCCCGAAGCCTTTACCGGGAAAAGCCGTGAAGTCGAGGCGGGGGCCTGTTTTGACTGGTTGCAGCAGGGCTGGCTGCTGTTTCTCGCCAATCCGGGCGTCTGGATTGGCTGTGCGGCGCTGCTCCTGGTGATCCTGATGGCGATTTCCATCGTCCCGCGTTTTGGTCAGGTTGCCGCCCATCTTCTGACGCCGCTGTTCGGCGCGGGCATGTTCCGAATTTGCCGCCAGTTGGCGAGCGGCGGCGAGGCCGAGATCGCCGATCTGTTTGTCGGCTTTCGCCGCAGCGCCGGGCCGTTGGTGATGGTTGGCGTGTTTTTCGCAGCGGGCGTTTTCGGTCTGGCCCTTCTGGCTTTTCTGCTCGTCAGCGGCCAGGATGAGGCTACCGTCACCGGCAGCGTGGCGGGCTTCGGCTTTGCTGTCGGCAGCGTCATGCTGGCCGGGCTTTTGGTGATGCTGTTGTCGATTCCGGTCATCATGGCGGTCTGGTTTGCTCCGGCGCTGGTGCTGTTCCACGACATGAAACCCGCTGCCGCGATGCGGGCGAGTTTTATGGCGGGGGCGAAAAACGGGCTGGCGATGGTGATTTTCGGCATCTTTCTGGTGGTGGCGCTGTTTTTTGCCCTGCTGACGATTGGCCTGGGGCTGCTGCTCCTGTTGCCGATCTTTTCCGGCGCGGTTTATGCCGCTTACCGCGACCTGTTCGAGGGCGTCTAGGCGATGCGCGCCCATGTTGTCGCTCCTGCCCAGGGCTGGCGCTGGCTGCTGACCGGCTGGGCTATTTTTCGCCGCAATCCGCCGCTGTTGTCGATGCTGGTCGTCATCTACTGGCTGACGGTGGTTTTTCTCAGTGCGTTGCCGCTGATTGGCCCTATCGCTGCGGTCTTGCTCATTCCTGGGCTGTCGGTCGGGCTGATGCAGGCGGCGCGCCATATCGAGCGGGGCCAGGCCGCCGGTATCCAGACGCTGTTTGACGGCCTCAGGCAGAACACGCGCACCCTGCTGGCGCTCGGCGGCCTTTACCTGCTGGTGACCTTGTGTATCCTCGGCTTGTCGACCGCCATTGATGGCGGCGGCTTGCTGCGTTACCTGCTGAGTTCCAGCCACGCCGAGCGGGCGGCGCTGGCCGACGCCAATCTCGCGTTGCCGGCCTTGTTTGTGCTGATCCTCATGACGCCGGTGGCGATGGCCTGGTGGTTTGCCCCGGTGCTGGCCGCCTGGCATCGACTGTCGCTGGGCCGGGCGCTGTTTTTCAGTCTGGCGGCCTGCTGGATCAACTGGCGGGCGTTGTTGACCTATGCCGCTGCCGTGCTGCTGGTCGCTGGCGTCCTGCCTGCCGTTGCGCAGGATCTTTTGGCTCTGCTGCCGCCGGGTGTGGCCAGCTTGCTCAGCTTGCTGTTGGTTGCCTTGATGATGCTGGTCGTCGCCCCGGTCATCTTCGCCAGCATCTATGCCAGCTACCGGGATATTTTCGGAATTTCTGAAATTGCCTGAACCCTTGCCTGCCCCCCTTGGCCTCTTTGGCGGCACCTTCGATCCGGTGCATTTCGGCCATCTGCGGCTGGCCGAAGAAGCCATCGGCCAACTGACGCTGGCGGGCGTGCGCTGGCTGCCCGCCGGTCTGCCGACGCACCGGGGCGAGCCGCAGGTCGGGCCGGAACAACGGCTGGCGATGGTGCGTCTGGCCACGGCTGACAATGCCCGCTTCATGGTCGATGCCGCCGAAGTCGAGGCGGCAGGGCCAAGCTACACCGTGCCGACGCTCGAACGCCTGCGCCGCCAACTGGGCGAGCGGCAGCCTCTGGTGCTGTTGCTCGGCGCCGACGCCTTTGTCGGTCTGGAAAGCTGGCATCGCTGGCGGGCAGTGTTTGATCTGGCGCACATCGCCGTCTCGCACCGCCCCGGCTTTCCCGTCACCGCCGCCGCCTTGCCGCCGCCCTTGGCGGCGGAACTCGCCGCCCGCAGCGCCGACGTCGCGGCGCTTGGCGCGGCTCCAGCGGGCGCTATCGTCACCTTCGCCATGACGCAACTGGCGATTTCCGCCACCGACATCCGTGAGCGGCTGGCGGCGGGCCGCTCGATCCGATACTTGCTGCCGGATAAGGTGCTCGACTATATTCAAACCCATTCCCTTTACAGAAATGCCTGATGGATATCCGCAAGCTGCAAAAAATCGTCGTCAGCGCCCTTGAAGACATCAAGGGCAAGGACATTGAAGTCATCAACACGACCAAACTCTCCTCCTTGTTCGACCGCCTCGTCATCGCCAGCGGCGACTCCAACCGCCAGGTCAAGGCGCTGGCCCGCCATGTCCAGGAAAAAGCCCGCGAAGCGGGCGTCACCGTCATCTCGGTCGAAGGCGAAGACAGCGGCGAGTGGGTGCTGGTCGATCTGGGCGACCTCGTGGTGCATGTCATGCAGCCGACGGTGCGCCGCTATTACAACCTCGAAGAACTGTGGCAGATGACGCCCGCGCAGCGCCGCCAGGCCGCTGGGCAAGCCGCCGCCGAATGAAACTCTGCCTGCTGGCCGTCGGCCACCGCCAGCCCGCCTGGGTCAATGACGGCTGCGCCGAATACATCAAGCGGATGCCGCGCGAACTGCCGCTCAAGGTGGTCGACATCAAACCGGAGCCGCGCCGCGGCAAAACCCGCGAACAACTGCTGGCGGCGGAAAAACAGCGCCTCCGCGAAAACCTGCCCGACGCTTGCCGCCTCGTCGTCCTCGACGAAAAAGGTGAGAGCCTGACCACCCTGCAACTGGCCCGCCGCCTCGCAGCCTGGATGCAGGATGGCCGCGACGCGGCGCTCCTGATCGGCGGCGCCGACGGCCTCGACGAAGAACTCAAAACTGCTGCCGCCGAGCGCCTCTCCCTCTCCCGCCTGACCCTGCCGCACGGCCTCGCCCGGCTGCTTCTGTGCGAGCAGTTGTACCGCGCCGTCAGCGTCCTCAAAAACCATCCCTATCACCGCGAGGGCTAGAGCATTTTCTGTTCAAGTCTTTACACTCCCGTTCGTCCTGAGCTTGTCCCTTCGTCAGGCTCAGGACAGGCGAAGGACGGTGCGGAGAGAGGATACGGCGGCTTGAACCGGGCTTCGACAGGCTCAGCCCGAACGGTATAGGAGGCGTGTATACACTTGAATCAAAACCGCTCTAATCTCAATAATCATTCTCATAACTGTCAAAAGCCCACCAGCATGAACCGCCGCCGTTCTGGCTCTGGCGTTTCTTGCGGTCAAAGTGCATTTTGCCCTCGCAGGCCATGCCATTATCCAGTGCGCCTTTCAGTTCGCGCCATCCGTTTTGCAGGGAAGGGCTATTCATCCAGGTTGGCGGGTTCTTGTACAGAACCTTGAGTTTGTAAGTAAAAGCGGGGTCTGAAAGATCGCCCTTGTCAAAAATCTGGACATCGACGAATTCCACCGTTGGCGGACCAAGCGGAAAGCAGGTGTATCTCGGATGGATGAGGGTCACATAGGTCGGAGCAAGCTCATAGATATCGGCGTCGAACACGCGGCCAGAGTCTGCCTTGTTGCCGCCGGGGATGCCGGATTCAGCGCGCTTCTGCAGAATACCGAGTCGTTCGAGCGTGTTCAGGTACGGAATGGTCTTGTTTGCCACGCGGTCGTAAGCGGTTCTTTCCTTGTTGCGAAAAATGGCAACCGCATAGGGCCGACGCTGACCGGATTGGTTGAGTTCTTTGTCTACCGGCAGCTTGCTGCTGCCGCCCGGCAAATAAATGCAGGGTATGGGCCACGGCTCGGATTTGCCGACGCCGTGTGATGCTTCGAGAAGCCGTTTGATCTCGTCGACTGTCGGCGGCGGCAAGTCGCCGCCATCGTCTTTCGCGCGCTGCGCTTCGGCGCGGAGGGATGCCAGCACAGGGTCGTTTCGATTGACGATCTCTGGGTTGCGCCGACGTTTTTCCGCCTCAGTATAACCAACCAGTTCGTTGCCGCGCCGCGCCAGCAGCACGGCGAAATCCTGCCCGGCCAGGTTCTTGCCGATGTCCGGGAACTCGGCCTGAAGCTCCGGGTCGCGCGCCCAGGGCGCCAGATCGGCTTCAGAAGCCAGTCCGACTCTGGCATGGGCCTCGATCAATTGCAGCGCGGCCTGATCCATGGTCATCCTGACGGTTCTTGGCGCGAACCGGGTCAGGCCGAGATAACGCGCCGTGCCATAAATAAAACACGGCATGGATCGGGAATAGGCGCCGCCGCCGCTGAGCGCCCAGCCATCCTCGCTCAGGCTGTAGCGCGTCGCCTGCTTCATCGCGCCATTGACATTGAGCATGACATCCTGCTTGTTCAACAGCCCCGCTGCGGCCAGGACATTGAGTTGCCGCAATGCCTTGGCCCGCCGCTCGTCCGCTACGCTGCCAGCAAAAAAATCGAGGTGCCAGGCCATCGGCTGGCGCGCTTTCGAGCGCGCATCCGGCTCTGGCGAGGACGGCATGGCAATGCACAGCGGCGAGGTCGGCGCGTCGGGCGCGGCGGCCTGATTGCGCTGCTCCCAGATTGCCTGCACCGCTTTTTCAATGGCTTCGGGTTGGGCATCGCTGGCCGAGGCAAGGGCAACCATGTTCTGGGCGCGCAATTCCATCTGGCGCAGGCCGTATTTGCCGTCCAGATTGCCCTGTGCGGCGGCCTTCTCGAACCATGCGCGGGCTTGGGCCTCGTCTTTGGCCATACCCAGACCGTTGCCGTACATCGCGCCGAGCATGTTCTGGGCTGGCGCGTAGCCCCGCTCAGCGGCCTTCTTGAACCACGCGGCGGCTTGGGCCTCGTCTTTTTCGCCGCCCTCGCGTCCGAGATAGAGTTGACCGAGAAGGTATTGGACGCTTACATCGCCCCCCTCGGCGGCCTTGTCCAGCCACTGCCGGGCTGGTTCATGGCCCAGCTTGATGGCCTTGGCGAACCATTTGACGGCTTCCCTCTCGTCCTTGTCGATGCCCCGGCCTTGCATATAGAGCTGACCGAGGATGAAGGCTGTCTCGGCTTGATAAAAGCCCGCCTGGCCAGCGTGAATGCCATTGCCGTTGGCAATAGCATGGAGATCACTCAAGGCGCTGCGCTGGCCTTGCTCGGCGGCTTTGCGGAACAGTTCGACAGCCTTGGGGGTATCCGTGGCAACGCCCATGCCGAGCCAGAGCATCTCGCCGAGGTTGATCCGGGCCGCAGCATCGCCCTGCTCGGCAGCTTTCCCGAACCATGCGGCGGCCTGCGCAAGCGGCTCTGGTGAAGCGATCGAGCCGTTCTTGTACATGAGGCCCAGCGCGTTCTGGGCGGGCGCGTAGCCCTGCTCGGCAGCAGCGCGAAACCAGATCGCGGCCTGCGCGTGGTTGGCGCTGCGGACGGCGGCGGCTCCGGGTTCGTTGCCTTGCGGTTGCGGGCCGCCGCGCTTGCCGTCCCGGTACATTTCGCCGAGTTTGAACTGGGCGACGGGATCGCCACCCTTGGCGGCGGCGAGCGTCTCGTCGAACGGGCTGTTTTCCTTCCTGGCGGCGTGGGCGATCCCGGCGGCTCGGCTTGCCTCCGGACTGCCGGACGTCACCGTCCGCTCAATATCCTCGACGCGCCGCCTGGCCGCTTCCTCCGATCGCTCGTAGCCTGCCCAGGCCAGCAGTATGCCGCCGGTCATCATAATCCAGAGCCATAGAAAGCGACGTGGCAGCGGCTTGGGCGGCGGTGGCCGGGAACGGCGCGGCGTTGGCGCGGCGCGTGAATCATGACGGGGTTTGGCGGGCATGGCTGTCGACCTCGGATTCAGCGGCCCATAAGGCACATCGCGCCCTGGCAATCGAGCGTATTGAAATTCAATACGGTGGCGGGGCCGGGCTTGCCTTGAGGCGCGGGGACGCCAGCGGGAATGAAGAAGATGGTCGGGGGGCCGGACAGCCCAGCCGGATAGGTGAAAGGCTTGAGCACCACGTAGGATCGAAAACCAGCGCGTTTGGACATTGTGAGTATGCCTTGGCCGGCAGATGAACTGGCGGCCCAGGCGTCCCTGTCGGCGTCGGTGGCTGGACGCAGGATACCCTTGGCCAGGGCATCGTCGAGGCCCGCTTGCCCGGCCAGCGGGGTGTTCGGGGCGCGGAAGCTCGATGGCGGTGTGGCGCTGGAAGTGAACAGCCGGGTTCCGGGGGTGAGCGGTTCTCCGATGGCGACGGCGCCGCTGCGGTCGCTGGGGAAGGTACGCTCGACCGGCTTGCCGAAAAGCTGTGACGCTATGGGATTGAGCGCACTATCGTATACGCTGCCGATGTAAAAATAACCGCAGGCTCCCTGATTGTCGTAACTGCTGTTGATAACGGGAACGGAGTCTGGGAGACCGGCGGCTGCTTGCTTGTGGTATCCCGAGACGAGCACCGCAAGGATTCGCGTGTTTTCCGTCCACCCGATATTCCAGATGGTCGGCTCGTAAGCGCCTAGCATCAGCGCGACCGGGCGGGCCGGGCTGTTGACAGTGACATCAATCTGAGTGGCGACATGCCCGCTTTGATCGATCTGAAAATCCAGTTCTCGCCCCTTGTAGCCGCCTGCCGCGTAAACGACCATGTCGTCGGGAAACTGCGGGTCGGCAAATGCGCAGGGCAGCTTGACCTTGCCCGTGAAATCCTTCAGTTGATCCGGCGGCGCGGGTTTGGCGGCGGGCTGGCTGACGGGCGGCGCGGGTGGACGGTTGTCGGCTGACGCGGGCGGTTTTTGCCGGGCTTTCCACGCGGCGCGCCGTTCTTCCTCAAGAGCCAGCGCGGCCTTGCCAGCCTCAACGCTGCCGTAGGCTGCCTTGAGTTCGATTTCCTGCACACGTGTGAGTCTGTGCCGCGACTTGTTAAAACTCTGATAACCGGCCCACGCCAGCAGCAGCGCCAGACCCAGCACCAGCCAGAAGCTGAAATTGCCGCCAGTTGGCTTGGGCGGTGGTTTCCGGGAAGGAGACGGGTGATCGGCCATCGGTACGGCGTCACGTTCGGCGGCGGGGCGTGATGCGGCCTGGTGTGCGGCGCGTTGGGGCGGCGGCGGGGCTGGGCGGGCGGGCGGGAACGGCGCCCACCAACTGACGGCTAGAAATACGCAGCCGGTGGCGATGATGGCGACGATATTTTGCAGCGAGCCGAGCGCGTCGAGCGAACCGCCCAAATCCCACAGTACGATCTTGGCGGCGGCCAGCACCAGCAGGGCGGCGCCGGCGGACCACATCAGCCGCTCGCGCAGCTTGTGGCCGCCGATGGTCAGCAGCGCGCCAAGAGCGGCCCACAGCAGCGACAACAACATGGGCGCGTTCAGGTGGCGCAGATCCATGATGGTGAGCGGCTCATGCGGTGGCCCCCACTGACGCAGCGCGTGCGCCTGCAAGAACAGGGCCGCGAGCAGCACGCCGGTCAGCAGCCCGCGCCGCGCCGTGACGCCCCGCGGATCGTCCTGCACGACCCAGTGCAGGCGCAGGGCCAGATAGGCGAAGGCCAGCGCCTCGAACACCATGCTCCACAGGCCGCGCTCGATCTGTACGGCCAAACGCACGGCCAGCAACGCCGCTACGAGCCAGAACATCACCGGCGCCAGGTCGCGGTGCCAGTAGCCGTCAGGCGCGAGCTGCGCCCGCGCGATGGCCGCGCTGCACAGCACGCCGACCATCAGCACACTGAGGCCGAAGGCCAGGCCTCCTTGCCATTCCAGCAACTGCGCGCTGTTTTGCGCCCACGGCCACAAGGCCAGCGGCAACAGCAGCAGCGCGATGCCGGCGACGGTGTCGCGGTTTTCCTCGTCGGAATGATGCAGCGCGGTTTGCACCAGCAGGGTCATCGCCAGCAGTACGAACGGGATGGCCAGGGCGGTCCAGGGTAGCGCGGTTTCAGCGGCGGCGGCCTGGCCGCTGACCGTCAGCCAGACCGCCAGCCCGGAAGGAGCCAGCAGGTATGTCACCTGACGGCGCAACGCGAACAGCGCGCCGCTGGCGATCAGGCCGGCGGCGAACAGAATACTCGGCCAGTTGTCGAGATGCAGGTGGATCAGCAGGCGGATCAGGGTCAGCGCGCCCCACAGGCCGCCAGCCCAGCCCATGACATCGACCAGTCCGCTGCCGCGCCGCCGCCCGGCCCAGGCGGCGCCCAGCAGTGCGCCAGCGAGGGCGAAGTTCTCGCCGTATTCGCGCCACGCGGCGTGCGGCGGCGCGAGATTGAAAGCGTCTCCGGCAATATGCGCGCTGGCCAGCGTTAGCGCGGCCAGCCCGATCCAGCCTTGATAGACGGTTTGCCAACCGAGGCGTGGCGCGCTGGCGTACAGGGCACAGGCGATCAGCGCGCCGAGCAGCGGCCAGGGCAGATCGGGCAGAGCCACGGCGGCGGCCAGCAGCAGCATGGCGCCAGCGGTCCACAGGTAACGCGCGACTGCCTGGCGCGTGACGTGCGCCAGCGCCGCGCCAAGCAACCACACACCAGCCAGCAGCGCGATAGCCGACGAACAGGCGCCGTCATCCGGCGCCAGCTTGAAGGCCAGCGCCAGCGCCGCCAGCGGCAGCGCCCAGGCGTAGCCTTCATCGACGCGCCGCAGCCAAGCCGCGTACTGGCGGCCATGCAGCGCCTCCAGCAGCGGCATGGCCAGATGCACGCCGGTCAGCGCCAGCAGCATCGGCAGCATCACGGCGTAGTGCTGCGGGGCATAGTAGTTTTGCGACCAGCCGAAAAACAGCGTGGCTGCCAGCGTGAACAGAAAACTCAGGTGAATCAGCGCCCGCCAGCCGCGCAACGCCACCATCAACAGCACCAGCAGACTCAGCAGCAGGTAATAGCCGTTGAGTTCCAGCGGTTCCGGTTGCTCAAGCGCGAAGTACGGCGCGATGAAGCCACCCAGCATCGCCAGCACGGCCATCGACTGCGCCCGCTCGCGCACTGCGATCATGCCCGCCATCGCCGCCACCAGCGCCAGCAGCGCGAACGCGGTGGACGAAGCGATGTAGCCGAACAGCGCATAGGCGCTGTAGGCTGTCAGATACGCCACGCCGCCCGCCGCCCCGGCCAGCGCCAGCCGCAGTCCGCGCCGCTCCGGCTGGCTGCGCAGCGCCAGCCCGGCCAAGGCCAGCAGTGTGCTCAACGCTAGGCCGCTGCCCAGCTTTAAGCCGTCCGGCAGTTCGACATTGATGAGCAGCCAGCGCAGCAGCGCGCCCACGCCCAAAATAATCAGCCCCGCGCCCAGCTTGGCCGACCAGTTGCCGGTGGTCAGCCACGTCCACAGCCCCGAACCGGCGCTGCGCGACAGTCGGCTGCTTTCGGCAGGGGCGCTCTCCAGCCCCAGCAAGCCGACAAAGATGGCGATGACCAGCATCACGAAAACCAGCGTCATCATGGGATTTTCATTGGGTTGTTGGCAAATGGCGTCATATTCTCATGCCCTCCCCCACCGGCGGCAAGGTTTTTCGTCCACTTGCCGAAAATCCGGCTACCGTCGGGTAAACTCCGCCCATGCGCCTCTACCTTGCCTCCCGCAGCCCGCGCCGCCGTGAATTATTGAGCCAGATCGGCGTCGCTTTCGACACCGTGCTGTTCCGCGAAGATTTGCGAGCCGACCCGGAAACCGACGAAACGCCCCTGGCCGGTGAAGATGCCGCCGTCTACGTCGAACGCATTACCCGCGCCAAGGCCGAACACGGTCAGCGCATCGTGCGCGAGCGCCGCCTGCTGCCGCGTCCGGTGCTGGCCGCCGACACCACGCTCGAATTTGCCGGGCAGATCATCGGTAAACCGCAGAATGCCGCCGACGCCGCCAATATCCTGCGCCGCCTGTCGGGACAAAGCCACCGCGTCCTGACCGGCGTCACCGTGGCGCACGAGGGGCGCGTTGAGTACCTGCTATCGAGCAGTGACGTGCGCTTTCGCCCCATCGAGGAGGACGAAATCCGCCATTACGTCCTCACCGGCGAGCCGCTCGACAAAGCCGGAGCCTACGGCATCCAGGGCCGCGCCGGGCTGTTCGTCGAACACCTCTCCGGCAGCTACACTGGCGTCATGGGCCTGCCGCTGTGCGAGACAGGCAATCTCCTCAAGCGGTTTGGCTGGCGGTTCTGATTCCATTTCCAGATCAAACGATTACTTTGTCGACTTCGCTTGCCGTGCCACAGCACTGTCTGCGCTTCGTCTTCGCGTACTCGCTTGATCTGAAAACGGAATGAGTCAGCGATTTTTGAAAGCGGGTTTGCGCTTTTCGATGAAGGCGGCCATGCCTTCTTTCTGGTCTTCGAGGGCGAAGGTGGCGTGAAAGAGGCGGCGTTCGAACAACAGGCTTTCGTTGAGCGGGGATTC
>JAITMS010000123.1 GCA_031277255.1 Azonexus sp. | reverse complement strand
TTGCGGGCGCGGCCTTCGGGGGTGGTGTTGGTTTCGACCGGGCGGGTTTCGCCGTAGCCGATGGCCGTCAGGCGCTCGGCGCCGACGCCGACTTCGTTGAAAAGGCGGAGCACGGTGGTCGCCCGGATGGCCGACAGTTCCCAGTTGGAGGGGAATTGCGGGGTGGCGATGGGGATGTTGTCGGTGTGCCCTTCAACGGTGACCGGAAAGTCGGAGTCGGCCAGGACCATGCCGATGGCGCGCATGGCGCTGACCGATTCGGCTTGCAGGCGCGCCTGGCCGGGTTGAAAGAGGACGCTGTCGTTGATTTCGATGGTGACGCCGCGACTGCTTTCGAGGAGCCGCACCTGGCCCTGGGCGACCAGCGGTTGCAGCGCGGCCATGATTTCGGCGGCGATGTTTTTCATGCGCTGGCGCTGCGCCTGCTTCTGCGTGTCGGGCAGTTTGTCCGGTTTGATGACGGGCCGCGCGATGACCGGCGGCGCGCCCTGAATGACCACGACCGGCTGACCGCCGGGCTGGGCCGTCTGGTTTTTGAAGGCATTGACGAGGGCGTTGGAGAGCACTTTGTACTTGCCTTCGTTGACCGAGGAGATGGCGTACATGACGACAAAAAAGGCAAACAGCAGGGTGATGAAGTCGGCATAGGAGACGAGCCAACGCTCGTGGTTGTCGTGCTCCTCGGCGCGGCGGCGGCGAGCCATTAGGGCCTGCTAACGCTAAAAGGAGCTTCGCACTGGCCGGTAATCGGGTGGCAGGCTAGGCGCGCGGGCCGCCGCGTGGTGATTCCACGCAAGGCCCGCGCAACAACGCATGCCGCCCGATTCCCGGCCAGCCCGAAGGGTGAGCATCCAAACGGGCGCCGGGCCGCGTTGCAAATGCTCGCCGTAGTCCCGCTACGTCTGCGCTTTGCGCCTTGCCAGGCGCCCGTTTGGATGTTCATGCGAGGCTCCTTTTAGCGTTAGCAGGCCCTAGAGGAGATAACCGCGCAACCGCCCTTCGATGATGCGGGGGTTGTCGCCCTGGGCGATGCCGACGAGGCCGTCGATGACCATTTCGCGCGTCGCCACCATGCGGTTGAGGTAATACTTGAGCTTGCCCGCGATCGGCAGATAGACCAGATTGGCGAGGCCAACGCCGTAAATGGTGGCGACAAAGGCGACGGCGATGCCAGCGCCGAGTTTGGTCGGGTCGGAGAGATTTTCCATGACGTGAATGAGGCCCATGACGGCGCCGAGAATGCCGATGGTCGGCGAGTAGCCGCCCGCCGCTTCCCAGATTCTGGCCGATTGCCGCCATTCGTCCTCGAAGGTGTTGATGTCGACTTCGAGCAATTCGCGGATGCGTTCGGGGTCGGCGCCATCGACCAGGAGTTGCAGGCCCTTGCGGGTAAATTCGTCGGCTACCGCCGGAATATGGTTTTCCAGCACCAGCAGGCCCTCGCGGCGGGAGATCTGGCTCCATTTCAAGAGCTGGTCGATCATGTCCTGCTGCTCGATGACCGGCGGCACCCAGACCCAGCGGGCCATCTTGAGGCCGCGCCAGAGGATGTGGAATGGACTTTGCAGGAATACCGCCCCCAGAGTGCCGCCAAGGACGATGAGGAGAGCCGTCGGCTGGAGCAGCGAGCCGACATTGCCGCCTTCCATGACCTGACCGCCGAGAATGGCTATCAGGCCAAGCGCCAGCCCGACAAAACTGATTTTATCCAAGCGCCTTCCCCTTCCGCTTGCTGGCTGATTTTGGCAACTCGCCGACGATCTGCGCCCGCAGGCGGGCAATGGCCTGACTGTGCAACTGACAGACCCGTGATTCGGTGACGCCCATGATCTCGCCAATTTCGCGCAGATTGAGTTCCTGCTCGTAATAGAGGCCCATCATCAGCTTTTCCCGTTCCGGCAGGCGGGCGATGGCGCCAACCAGGGTCTGACGCAGGTCGCGGTCGGCAAAAATGGCCGCTGGATCGGCGTCGTTGTCGGTGAAGTGGCGGTCGAGAAAATCTTCATCGCCGTCGCCCGTGAAATCCTCAAAATAAACGATCTGGTGGCCGCGCGCTTCTTGCAGCGTCGATTGGTAATCGGCGAGCGACATGCCCAGCGCCTCGGCCAGTTCGCCTTCCGACGGCGCTCGGCCATGTTCGTGCTCAAGTTGGTTGATGGCCGCTTCGATGCGCCGCAGTTCGCGGCGCAGGGTGCGCGGCAGCCAGTCATTCTCGCGCAGGCCGTCGAGCATGGCGCCGCGCACGCGCTGGGTGGCGTAGGTTTCAAACTGGGCGCCGAAGCCTTCCTGATAACGATCCATGGCATCGAGCAAGCCGATCATGCCGTTCTGCACCAGGTCTTCAAATTGCACGCTGGCGGGCAGGCGGGCCATCAGATGATAGGCGATACGCTTCACCAGCGGCGCGAGGCGCTGAACCAACTGTTCCCTGTCTGGCTGCCCGGCAGCGGTATACATCAAGCTCGCAGTACGTTTGGGGTTGTGCGTTGGCTCAAGTGTAACAGTTGCTGGATGAAATGCTCGACACTGCCGCCATCGCTGCCCTGCCAATACAGGAGTTCATCGGCCAGATCACGAAAAGCCGCCGCCGCTACCGAGTCGGGAGCCTCCACCAGAACCGGCCTGGCCAGTTTGAAAGACTGGCGCAGCGCGTCGTTGAGCGGAATGGCCCCGGCATAGTCGAGCCGGGCAATGCCCCGTTTTGCCGCGACCTGGGCGATGTTGTCGAAAATGGCGCGGGCTTCGGCGCGGCTCTTGACCTTGTTGACCAGAATGCGGAAATGGCGGCGGGCAAAAGCCTGGCTGGCTTTTTTAATCAGCGCGTAGGCTTCGGTAATGGCGTTGCTGCTGCCGGAGACAACCATCACCGTTTCCTGCGCCGCCAGGCTGAAGGGCGAGAAGCCCCCGGCATGGGCGGCGCTGGCGTCGACGAGGATGACATCGAGCGGACGTTCCAGACCGGCCATGGCGTCGAGCAGCGCCTGCTGCTGCGGCGGCGACAGACGACCGAGTTTTCTCACCGCCCGCGCCGCCGGGAGGACGCAAAGACCCTTGAAGGGCTGCAACAGCACCCGATCCAGACTGACTTCGCGGTGGACGACATCGAGCAGATCAAAACGGGCCATCAGGCCAAAAGAGGCGGCAATGTCATCCTGGGCGGCGTGCTCGTCGATAATCAGCACTTCCTTGCCGAGACGGGCCAGCGCCGCGCCGAGATTGGCGACGGCCAGACTGCGGCCAACGCCCTCGCAACCGGCGACGAAGGTCACCACCTGCAATTGCCGACCGCCGCCGAGCAGCCGCCGCAAGCCGGCGGCCTGGTCAACGTGGAAGTCAGCCACGAAGCGCCCCGGCGGTCATCAGCCCGGCATTGGCCATCATCAGGGCCGGTTCGATGCCAGCGTGCTTGTGCGGCGAGGTTTCCGGCAAATCCTTGAGCGCCCGGTGCAGCAGATAGGCGCGGTTGGGCAGGTGCAGGTCTTCCGGCACCCGCTGGCCGTTGGCGACATAGTGCAGACAGAGGCGATGACGCATGATGGCGTCAAGGGCGGTGGCCAGACTGACGGCCTCGTCGACCTTGGTCAGAATGCAGCCCGCCAGCTTGTCGCCCTGATAGGCGCGGACGACATCATCAAGGGTATCGCCGCGCGAGGTCGAGGACAGCAGCAAGAGGCGCTGCACATCGCAGCCGCTCAGCATATCGGTCAGTTCCGGCACCAGTTTGTCTTTCTGGCTCATGCCCATGGTGTCGATCAGCACCAGATGTTTCTGCCGCAACTCGCCGAGAACCTGCCGCAACTCGCCAGCATCCCTGACCAGATAGACCGAGACGCCGAGAATGCGGCCATAAATGCGCAATTGCTCATGCGCCCCGATGCGGTAACTGTCGGTGGTAATCAGGGCCACCCGGTTGGCGCCGTGGCGCAGCACACAGCGCGCCGCCAGCTTGGCGGCGGTGGTGGTCTTGCCGACGCCGGTCGGGCCGACCAGGGCGTAGACGCCGCCGCGGTCGACAATGTCGGTTTCGCTGGCCGCGGTTGAAAGCGAACGGTCAGCCGCGCCCTTGACCCAGGCCAGCGCCTGCATACGATCCATCCCGGCGGGCAGGTCGGTCAGCAAGTCGCGGGCAAATTGCGGCGAAAAGCCGACATCGAGCATCTGCCGCAGGACTTCGGTCTTGATCGGGGCCGAGCGGGCGGTTTCGCCCCAGGCAAAGCCCGCCAGATGCTGTTCGACCATCTTGCGCAGCGCGCGGATCTCCTCCATCACTTCCATCGGCACGACTTCCGCCGCTGGCCGCCGCGGCGGCTCCGCCGCCGGAGCCGCCGGGCGGGATGGCGGCGGCGACTGGGGCCGCGCCGCTTCCAGATTGCGCAGCGCGCCTGTCCGTGGAATGCTGGCGTTTACCGCCGTCGCCGGACGCGGCGGCGGCGTCAGCGGCGCTGTCCGGGGCGGCGGCGGCGCTGCCTGCAAACCGGGAATGGCGTGACGCCCGGCGGCGATCTGGGCGCGGGCGCTGCTCAGCGACAGGCGGTAATCGTCGTCGTCGCTGGCTGGCGGCGGCGTCTGGCGTTTCTGGGCAAGCGGCGCATCAACCGTGGTCGGCGCGATCATCGCCATGTCGCGGGCCGCCACCGCCATGATTTCGACGCCGCCGGGAATGCCCCGGTTGGACAGGATGATGGCGTCATTGCCAAGCGTCTCCTTGACTTTGCGCAAGGCATCGCGCGGGTTGGCAGCGATGAATTTTCTGACGTTCATGTTTTACCCCCAATCACCGAGGTCACCTTGATGATGCGATTTTCTGGAACTTCGTTATGCGCCAGCACTTTCAACTGCGGCACGGAGCGGCGCAGGAAGCGGGACAGCAGCAGGCGCAGGCTGCCCGGCACCAGCAGCACCGCTGGCAGACCGTGGCTTTCCTGACGCTGGGCGGCGGCGGCGGTTTCCCTGACCAGCGTATCGGCCAGCCCCGGTTCGAAGCTGGTGTTGTCGCTGCCGCCCGCGACGGCCTGGGTCAGCAGGCGTTCGAGCGCCGGGTCGAGCGACATGACCTGCATCTCGCCGCTGCCGGGGAACAGTTGCTGGATGATCGCCCGGCCCAGCGCGTTGCGCACCTGGGCGACCAGTTCGTCGGCATTCTGGGTGCGGCTGGCGGCGTCGGCGACGGTTTCGATGATGGTGCGCATGTCGCGGATCGGCACGCCTTCGTCGAGCAGGTTTTGCAGGACTTTTTGCAGCGTGCCAAGCGGCAGCACCTTGGGCACCAGATCTTCGACCAGTTTGGGCATGTCCTTGGCCAGATGGTCGAGCAGTTGCTGCACTTCCTGACGGCCCAGGAGTTCACCGGCATGGGTCAGGATCAGGTGGTTGAGATGGGTGGCGACGACGGTCGAGGCGTCCACCACGGTGTAACCGTAAGCCTGGGCCTTGTCGCGCTGAGCGGCGTCGATCCACACGGCTTGCAGGCCAAAGGCCGGGTCGACGGTCGGCGTGCCGTTCAGCGTCCCGACCACGCGGCCCGGATTGATCGCCAGAAGCTGACCGGCATAGGCTTCGCCAGCGCCGACTTCGACGCCCTTCAAGAGAATGCGGTAAGCATTGGGCTTCAATTCGAGATTGTCGCGGATATGCACCGGCGAGACGAGGAAGCCGACTTCCTGGGCGAATTTCTTGCGGATGCCGCGAATGCGGCGCAAGAGTTCGCCATCCTGCGCTTTGTCGACCAGCGGAATGAGGCGATAACCGACCTCCAGCCCCAACACGTCGAGCGGCGTGACATCGCCCCAACTGGCTTCGACCGCTTCCGGCACCGCCGTCGGCGCGACCTTGACCGGCGGCGCCGCCAGGCGCAGATCGCGCTGGCCCATGCGCCAGGCGAGATAGCCGAGGCCGCTGGCGAGCAGCAGGAAGACCAGATTGGGCATGCCCGGAATCAGGCCGAGGGTGCCGATGATGGCGGCGGTAATCGCCAGCGCCTTGGGATTCAGGAACATCTGCCCCAGCACCTGCTGGCCGACATCGCGGTCATCGGAAACGCGGGTCACCACCAGACCGGCGGCAATCGAAATGATGAGGCCGGGAATCTGCGCCACCAGACCGTCGCCGATGGTCAGCAGGGTGTAGGTCGTGCCAGCGGTGGCAAAATCCATGTCGTGCTGGAAGATGCCGACAAAAAGACCGCCGACGATATTGATCAGCATGATGACGATGCCGGCGATGGCGTCGCCGCGGACAAACTTGGAAGCGCCGTCCATCGAGCCGTAGAACTCGGATTCGCGGGCGACATCCCGACGCCGCTGGCGGGCTTCATCCTCGCCGATCAGACCGGCGTTGAGGTCGGCGTCGATGGCCATCTGCTTGCCCGGCATGGCGTCGAGGGCAAAACGCGCGGCCACTTCGGCGACGCGGCCAGCGCCCTTGGTGATGACGACGAAATTGATGATGACGAGAATCATAAAGACGACGATGCCGACGGCGAAATTGCCGCCGACGAGAAAATGGCCAAAGGCCTCGATCACCTTGCCCGCCGCCGCCGGGCCGGTGTGGCCTTCAATGAGGACGACGCGGGTCGAGGCGACGTTCAGCGACAGCCGCAGCAAGGTCGTCACCAGCAGCACGGTCGGGAAAACCGAAAAATCCAGGGTCTTCTGGGTATTGATGGCGACCAGCAGCACCAGCACGGAAATGGCGATGTTGAAGGTGAAAAAGATGTCGAGGACGAAAGCCGGCAGCGGCAGCACCATCATCGACAGGATCATCAGGATCAGCAGCGGCGCGGCTAACTGGGTGACGTTCAGACGACCGAGGAGATTCTGTACGCGGAGTGAGGAAGCAGCCATTTACGCGGCCTCCGGCACGAGTTCGGCGGGCACCGGCAGATCGCGCGGCGGCGGCGGGTAAGCGCCGCCCGCTTGGCGCCAGCCCGCCAGGCGATGAATGTAAGCCAGCACTTCGGCCACCGCGCTGTACAGGGTAACGGGAATTTCGCCATCGAGTTCGGCGTGTTTGTTCAAGGCGCGCGCCAGGGGCGGCGCTTCAAGGATGGGCACGCCGTGGGCGGCGGCGATTTCGCGGATTTTCAGGGCGATATTGCCCGCGCCCTTGGCCACCACTTTCGGCGCGTTCATGCCGGTTTTGTAGGACAGGGCGACGGCAAAATGCGTCGGGTTGGTGACGACCACCGTCGCCTCCGGCACCGCCGCCATCATCCGCCGCCGGGCGGCCTGCATCTGGAGACTGCGGATGCGGCCCTTGACGTGCGGGTCGCCCATCATTTCCTTCATTTCGCGGCGGACTTCGTCCTTGGTCATCTTCAGCTTGTTGAAGTGCTGCCAGATCTGGAAGGGCACATCGGCCACCACCACCAGCGCCAGCGCCGACACCAGCATGAGAAAACTGAAAGACACCAGATGACCGGCATGGGCCAGCGCCGTATCGAGCGACTCGGAGAGAAGGCCGAAAATCTCCTCGCGCGAACGCCAGATCAAAAGTACCGCGACGCCGCCGACCAGACAGGCTTTGAGCACCGCCTTGAGCAGTTCCATCAGGCTGTTCCAGGAAAACATCCGGCCAATGCCCTTGAGCGGATTGATGCGCTTGATGTCCGGCACCAGCGACTCTGCCGAAAAGACCCAGGAATTGAGGAAAAACGGCGGCAGCAAAGCGGCCAGCATGAGCACGCCGATCAGCGGCGCAAAGAGAAACAGGGCGTCGCCGAAAACGCCGCCGAGATGCGGCACGAGGCGCGCCGGATCACGGGCCAGCGGGGCGTCGATGGTAAAGGCGTTGTGCATGATGACGGCAGCGCGCCGGACAAACCAGCCGCCCATCAGCCAGATCGTGGCGGCGGCGGTAATCAGCACCAGAAAGGTGCCCAATTCGCGCGAACGCGGCACCTGGCCCTTTTCACGCGCCTGTTCGATTCGCCTGCCTGTAGGCTCCTCTGTTTTTTCGAGATCGCTCTCTTCCGCCATGGCCGTCTTCAAATTCCGATGAGGTGATTATAGAAAAATATCAAAAAAATTAAAGAGGTACACGCGTTTTTTTAGCTAGTTTATGAGGTATGTCTTGCAAACGCATGACAATATGGTTAATCCAAAAGGAAAGAGGGGGCAAAGCCCCCTCAAATGGCCTGCGGTAAACGCCAATCAGGCCGAAGCCAGCGCCCGCAAGCCCGCCGCCATGTCCGGGTGGTGGCCGATGTCGGCCAGCAACTCCTTCATGTCGAGAATGAGGACGATCTGCCCATTGGACAAGGTCGTCACACCCGCCACGCCCTTCGGACGGAAGTCCTCCAGCGACTTGATGACCGCGTCATCACGCCCGGCAAAGCTGTCGACGGCGAGGATGAAGCTGCGCTCGGCGGTCTGCATGAAAACGCCGTATTCGGGATAACGCTGGAACGGCCAGCCGAGGAGCCGGGCCAGCGAAATGACCGGCAAGACCTCGCCGCGGACGACCAGGGTTTCCTTGCCGCCGACTTCCTGCACCCGCCCCCGTTCGATCGGCAGAATTTCGCGCACCAGCGACAAGGGCAGGGCGAAAGGCTGGTCGCCCAAGCGCACCAGCAAGACCGGCAGAATGGCCAGGGTCAGCGGCAGGGAAATCAGGAACACCGAGCCTTTGCCTGGCTCCGAGCGGATCTCGACCGAACCGTTGAGTTTCTGGATATTGGTCTTGACCACATCCATGCCGACGCCGCGGCCAGAGACATCGGAAATATTGGTCTTGGTTGAGAAGCCGGGCAGAAAGATCAGATTGAGGCTCTGCCGCTCGTCGAGCGTATTGGCTTCTTCTTCCGAAATCAGGCCCTTTTCCACGGCCTTGGCCCGAATCCGCTCGGCGCTCATGCCTTTGCCGTCATCGGCGATGATCAGAACGATGTGATCGCCTTCCTGCCGCGCTTCGAGGCGAACCAGACTCTTGCTCGGCTTGCCCGCCGCCTGACGCTCGTCGGGCAGTTCGACGCCGTGATCGACGGCATTGCGGATCAAGTGGATGAGCGGATCAGCGAGATCCTCGATCATCGTCTTGTCGACTTCGGTTTCTTCTCCGGCCAGCACCAGTTCGACATCTTTGCCGAACTGACGGGCGAGATCGCGGGCGATGCGCGGGTATTTCTGGAACAAGCGGCCAATCGGCTGCATCCGCGTCTTCATCACCGAATTCTGCAAATCGGAAACCAGAAGATCAAGCTGACTGACGGCCTGATCGAGCGCATGCAGCGTTTCGGCGTCGTTCTTGCCGGCCAGGATGTCGGCGCGCAGACTGGTCAGCCGGTTTTTGGTCAGGCCGATTTCGCCGGACAGGTTGAGCACCTGATCGAGACGCGAGGTATCGACGCGAATGGTGCTTTCCCGCCCGCCGCGCTCCTCGGCCCGCCGCGCCGAGGTCGGCTGGCCGCCGGGCCGGTCGGTGGCGCGGCGGCCAAAGGGCGACGGCCCCTGCTCGCCAGCCGGAACGACCGCTGCCGCCGCTGCCGGAGCCACCGCCGTCGGCGCTGCCGCCAATTCGCTTTTCGCCGCCAATTGTCCTTCTGCCGCAGCGCCGCCTGACGGCTGGCCGGTCAGGCTGGCGTGCAGCGCCTGCCAGTCCGGTTCACCGCCAGCGCCCGACGCTTTGGCGGCGGGCGGTTCGACGGCGGCAGCCGCCGGCGGTGGCGGGGCCGCCGGGGCCGCTGGCGGCGCAGCGCCCGGCAACTCGCCCCGCAAAGCGCCCTGCAAGGCGGCAATCACCTGGGCATCCGCCGCTTGCGGCATGACCATCTGCCCCAGTTCGCCAAACATTTCACGCACGCCCTTGGTCGCCGCCATGATGACATCCATCAATTCCGGCGTCAGTTCCAGTTCGCCATTGCGCAGCCGATCAAACAGGTTCTCGGTCAAATGGCAGAGCGTGACCAGTTCGGCGGCATTGAGAAACCCGGCGCCGCCCTTGATCGTATGAAAACCGCGGAAAATATCGTTCAATAAACCCCGGTCATCCGGCGCTCGTTCCAGATCAACCAGTTTATTGTCCACATCGGAAAGCAGGTCGTAGGACTCCTGCAAAAAATCCTGTAGCAGGTCTTCCATTCCGGCGAAATCGCTCATCGTCGCTCTCCCTCAAAAGCCGAGGCTGTCGAGCAGGTCGTCCACCTGCGCTTGATTGACCACCACGTCGGTGCGCCCTTCGGCATTGACCACCGGCCCGTTCATCAGGTTATTCACCTCGTCCGTCCGTTTGGTCTCCGGCACGGTTTCAAGGAGCACGCTCATCAGGCCGGATTCCAACTCCTGAGCCAAAGCCACGACCTTCTTGATGACCTGGCCGGTCAGATCCTGAAAGTCCTGCGCCATCATAATTTCGGTCAACTGAACATGCGTCGCCCTGGTGTTTTCCGGCAACTGCTGGTTGAGAAAGGCCCGTGTCTCATTGGCCAGGGTCTTGAAGTCCGCCGTCGTCAGTTGATTGGCGAAGACCTGATCCCAGCGCGCGCCAAGGGCACGCGAGCGGTTTTCGATGTCTTCGACCAAGGGGTTGGCGATGTCGGTGGCGTTGAGCACGCGGCAGGCCGCCTGCTCGGTCAGATTGGCGACATAGGCCAGCCGGTCCTTGGCATCCGGCAGGGCGGAAACGGTTTTTTCCAGCAGTTTGTCGTAACCAAGCTGCCCCAGGGTGTCGTGCAAGGCACGCGCCATGTGGCCGATGCGGTTGAAGACCGCCTCCTGCTTCGGCCAGGCTTCGCCCGCGTCGGTAGCCGCCGTTTGATCGGCGGCCTCGGCGGCGACACTGTCGAACAGGGCTTGCAGATCGTCGCTATCGCCAGCCGCCGCAACGGGTTGCGGCGGCGGCTTCGGCGCTGGCGGGGGTGTTGCCTGGTAATCAGAAGCGATCGAGTCGAACAGGGCTTCGAGTTCGTTGGAATCATTGTTTGCCGTCATAACATCTCCTTAAGCCTGCCCCATCTTCTCGAATATCTTGTTCAGTTTTTCCGACAACGTCCCCGCCGTGAATGGCTTGACGATATAGCCGCTGGCTCCGGCCTGGGCGGCGGCGATGATGTTCTCTTTTTTCGCCTCGGCGGTAATCATCAGCACCGGCAGCGCCTTCAGGGCGGGCGTCGCGCGGATGGTTTGCAGCAGGGTCAGGCCGTCCATATTGGGCATGTTCCAGTCCGTGACGACGAACTCGAACCCCCCGGCCTGCAACTTCTGCAAGGCGATGGCCCCGTCCTCGGCCTCGTCCACATTGGTGAAGCCAAGTTCCTTCAACAAATTGCGGACGATCCGGCGCATTGTCGAAAAGTCATCCACCACCAGGAACCGCATTTTGGGATCAGCAGCCATGGATTACTCCGTTTTATGATCTTTCAATGAGCGGGCGCAGGGTGTCAGCCAGCGCCTCGGCATCAAATTTGGCAACATAGGCATCGACGCCCACCGCTTTGCCCATCGCCCGGTTGGCCGCCGACGACAGGGAAGAATGCATGACCACCGGGACATCGGCAAAGCGGGGATCGGACTTGATATTCTTGGTCAGCACATAGCCGTCCATTTCCGGCATTTCGGCATCGGCAAGAATGAGGCGGATCTCGTCGCGGATGTCGCGGCCACTCTGGAGCGCGTGGGCGGCAATGCCTTGCAGGCGCGTCCACGCTTCCAGGCCATTGGTCGCGTGTTTGTGGCGGACGCCCAGTTTGTCGAGAACCTCGGCGATCTTGCGCCGGGCGACGATCGAATCGTCGACGAAAAACACGGTGGTGTCCGGCGACACGCGGGCTGGCGCGATGTCGATGATGAGCGCCTCGCCAAAAGCGTTGGCCAAAACCTGTTCGACATCGAGAATGGAAACCAGGTTGCCGTTTTCCAGTTCGATGACGGCGGTAATCAGCCCCTGATTGCTCGACAGCACGCTTTCCGGCGCTTTCACCCGCTCCCAGTCGACGCGGATGATGCGATCGACCTCATCGACGAGAAAACCCAGGGTGCGTTTTGAATATTCGGCCACCATCATGGTCTTGCCCAGTCCTTCCGGGCCGCCGTCGAGGTGCATGAAAGAAGCCAGCGACAGCACCGGAATGACGTTGCCGCGCAGGGAAATCAGCCCCTCGACGCCATGCGGCATGTTGGGCGTCTTGGTGATGTGCGGGGTGCGGCCGACCTCGCGCACCTTGAACACGTTGATCCCGAAAATTTCGCGGGTGCCGAGCGAGAACAGCAGAATCTCCATTTTGTTGGAGCCTGCGAGGCGGGTTCGCGCATCAACGCTATCGAGCAGATTTTTGCTTTCGACCAGATCCATGAGCTACTCCGTGCAAATTCAGGCGGCCGTTTCCGGCCCGTCGGCGATACCGAGGCGGTTCGCCAGCGTTTCCGACAGACGCTGCGGTTCAAACTTGGGCACATATTCGTCGACGCCGACCGACAGGCCGAGCTTCTGATTGGACATGCCCGACAACGAGGAATGCATGATCACGGGAATATCCTTGAAGCGCGGGTCGGATTTGATTTTCTTGGTCAGGATGTAACCGTCCATTTCCGGCATTTCAATATCGGTCAGCACCAGATTGATGAATTTGTTGACCGGCTGATTGAGCGAACTGGCGTAGGCCGCGATTTTCTCCATTTCTTCCCACAAGCGCGCGCCGTTGACCGAGCCGACCCCCTTGGCGCCCATGACTTCAAGCGTCCGCTCGATCTGTTTGCGCGCCACGCTCGAATCATCGCAGTAATAAACGGTGGCATCCTGGCGCGCCAGCGGCACGACGCCACGGAACATGACTTCGTTGTCGATGGCGGTGGTTTCCGAGAGCACTTTCTCGACATCCATCATCATCACCAGACGCCCGTCTTCCAGTTCGGTCACCGCCGTGACCAGGCCGCCGGTCTGCGCCGTCAGCATTTCCGGCGGCACCCGCATCTTGCTCCAGTCGAGACGCAGAATGGTATCGACCGCCTCGACCAGAAAGCCCTGGGTATGGCCGTTGTATTCGGTCACGATCATGATGTCGCGCGGGCCATCGGTATTGATGCCCGCATATTTGGCCAGATCAATCACCGGCACCAGCGCGCCGCGCAGGCTGACCATGCCCTCGACCGAAGGCGGCATTTCCGGCGCCGCCGTGATCGTCGGCGTGCGCATCACCTCGCGCACCTTGAAGACGTTGATGCCGTAGGTTTCGCGGCGACCGGTTCGCTGATCCAAACCGAGAAAAAACAACAAAATCTCAAGTTTGTTGGTTCCGGCCAGCTTGGTTCGCGCATCAATACTCTTCAGCAACTCTGACATTGTCATTTCCTCGCACTACGGGCAAGCGGCCATTCAGACCCGGATTATCGGCCCGGAAAGGCCAAGGATACACGTTTTTCACCCCCGGACAAACCGCCGGGAACAGCCCATGAGATGAAAAACGCAGCCTATCCGGTGGAATTTCCGACGCCAGCTATGATACAGCAAATTTAAGACAATTTGATAAAATTGTCAATACTGTTAAGGCGAAATATTTACCCCGCCTTGCCGCCTTGCCCTCAGCCGCTCTTTTTGACCGTCGCCGTTTCGCCAGAGGCGACGCGGAGCACGCGCTGGGCAAGCTCGCCGAGCGGGCGTTGCTCATCAACGGCGCCGATCCTGAAAGCCTCTTGCGGCATGCCATAGACGACACAACTGGCCTCGTCCTGGCCAAAAGTCTGAGCGCCCGCCTGGCGCATCTTCAGCAGCCCCTGTGCGCCGTCCTTGCCCATGCCGGTAAGAATGACGCCAATCGCCTGGCGACCGACAACCGTGGCCGCCGAATCGAACAACACATCGACCGCCGGGCGATGACGATTGACCGGCTCCGCTCTCAGCAATCCGGTCAAGTAACCGGCGGGGCCGGAGCGGACCTGCAAGTGGGAATGCCCCGGCGCGAGGTAAACCGTGCCGTTTTCGAGGCGTTCGCCGCCTTGCGCCTCGATCACGCGGGGCAGGCACAGGCTGTCGAGGCGGCGGGCAAAGGAGGCGGTGAAGGTTTCCGGCATGTGCTGGACGATCAGGGTCGGCGGACAATCGGCCGGAAAACCGGCGAGCAGTTCCTTGAGCGCCTCGGTGCCGCCGGTCGAAGCGCCGATGAAGATGACCCGCCCGCCGCCGCGCTCGCTACTCCGCGCCGCCACCGGCGGCATCTTGACCGGGGCTGAGACGAAGGGCTTCCGGGGACGCAGGCGGGCGTAGCGGGCGGCGCGGATCTTCTCGGTCAGCGCCTGCGCGTACTCCTTGCGGTTGCCATTGGCGCGCAGTTTGCCGATGACGTCGACCGCGCCCAGTTCGAGCGCCAGGAGCGCCTTTTCCGTACCGGCCTCGGTATAGGTCGACACCATCACCACCGGCATGGGCCGCAGACTCATCAGGCGCTGGAGGAAGGCCAGTCCGTCCATTTTCGGCATTTCGACATCGAGGGTCAGCACGTCGGGATGAAGGAGCCGGATCATCTCCTGCGCCATCAAGGCATCCTCGGCCAGGCCGACGACGGTGAGATCCGGCTCGGCGTTAATCAGGGTGCTGAGCATCATCCGCACGGCAGCGGAATCATCAATAATCAGGACGCGGGTTTTGTTGGCCATGAAGTGCTCTATTCGCGCGCAACTATAGCTTTAGTCATGGCAAAATCAAACCGACCCGCGCTGACCCGGCGTTCGCCCGCATCATCCATGCGCCAGCGCGCGCCGGGCGATGTCGTTGGCGGCCTTGTCGCCGCTCAGACGATCTTCGTAGCCCCGTGTGTGCGCGAACGAGGCGTCGTTGGGCATCCGGCGCAGCTTTTTGACCAAAGCGCGGCCAGAAGCGGGAAAGTAATAGAGCTTCCGCGGCTGCGAACCGAGCAAATCCCTGGCGACGACGAGAATCCGTTCCGTTTTCAGGTAATCGAGGACAAACGCCGCATTGCGGGCGCCGACCTGGCTGCTGGTGAGGCCGCCGAGCAGGGCGGCGCCGCCAAATACCTTGGCTTCGAGCCGATGGCGGCGGGCGCCCGCCTGGAGCAGATGGTCAATCAGGCTTTTCATGGCGGCGAGGCCGTAATCGCTTGCCGCGCCGGAACGACCACGCCCGCCGACATCGGGCAGCATGAAGTGGTTCATGCCGCCGATGCCGGTTTCGGCGTCGCGGATACAGGCAGCGACGCAGGAGCCAAGCACGGTGACGAGCGCCATGTCGTGATCGGTGACGAAATATTCGCCGGGCAGAATCTTCGCCGCGTCGACCTTGAAATCGCGGTCGTAATAGCGGTTTCCGGCGAGGTTCTGGTTAAAGGCGTCGGCCACGGGCGAGTCTCTCAGCGCGCGGCGGCCAGCCCGTAAACCGTTTTGCCCAGAGAGCGGAACAAATCGGTGGCGTGCAGAAAACTTTCCGAATGACCGGCGAACAAGAGGCCATCGGGCTGCAACATCGGGGCGAAGCGGGCCAGGATTTTGTACTGCGTCGGCTTGTCGAAATAGATCATGACGTTACGGCAGAAAATCACATCGACCGGCCCTTTGACCGCATAGCTCGGATCGAGCAGGTTGATACGCTGGAACGAGATCATCGCCTTCAATTCCGGGCGCACCGAGACGAAACCCTCCTGTTCGCCCGTGCCGCGCAGGAAGAAGCGGCGCCGGCGCTCGGCATCGAGTTTCTCGACCCGCTCGAGCGGGTAGACGCCCTGACGGGCGGTTTCGAGGACATTGGTATCAAGGTCGGAGGCCACGATCGAGACGCGCGACAGGTTGCCGCCAAGGGTTTCGGCGACGGTGATGGCGATCGAATACGGCTCCTCGCCGGTGGACGCGGCGGAACACCAGATGCGGATCGAGCGCTGGGCGCCGAGTTTTTGCAGATGCCCGGCGAGAATCGGGAAATGGTGCGGCTCGCGGAAAAAGGAGGTGAGATTGGTGGTCAGGGCATTGATGAAGTGCTGCCGTTCCTCGCCGCCGCTTTTTTCCAGCCGGTCGAGATATTCGGTGAAGCTGCCGCAGCCCGTGGCGCGCAGGCGGCGGGCCAGGCGGGAATAAACCATGTCCAGTTTGACCGGCGACAGCGAAATACCGGCCTGCTCATAAATCAATTTGCGCACCCGCTCAAAATCGGCGGGCAGAAAGCTGAATTCGCGGACGCTGCTGTCGCGGCCAAAAAGACCCGCCACCACGGCAGCGGGCGAGGGAGAGAGAGAAGAACGGGGCGCGCTCAAAATTCGACCCACTCGCCGTCATCTTTGCTGCCAAATGGCAGGTGCTCGCCGGTCTTGGCCGTCAGGTGATGCGTCGGCCGCACCGGCCCGCGATGGCCCAGGGCGGCTGGCGGCGCGCGCCGCGCTGGGCCTTGCCCGGCAGCCGACGGCGGCGTCAGTTCCCGTACCAAGGCAAACACCGACACTTCATTGGCCAGCGTATAGGCTTGCTCCTCCAGACTTTCGGCGGCGGCGACCGCTTCTTCGACAAGGGCGGCATTCTGTTGCGTGACCTGATCCATCTGGTTGATGGCCAGGTTGATCTGCTCGATACCGGCGCTCTGTTCGCGGCTGGCGGCGGAAATGTCGGCCATGATCCCGGCTGCCTGCTTGATGCTCGCCACCACCTCCGCCATCGTCTGCCCGGCCTGACTGGCCAGCCGGTCGCCCGCTTCGACCTTGACCACCGAATCGGCAATCAGGGCCTTGATTTCCTTGGCCGCCGCCGCGCTGCGTTGCGCCAGACTGCGCACTTCGCTCGCCACCACGGCAAAACCGCGCCCCTGCTCGCCCGCCCGCGCCGCTTCGACGGCGGCGTTCAAGGCGAGAATATTGGTCTGGAAGGCAATGCCGTCGATGACCCCGATAATGTCGCCAATCCTGCTGCTCGACTCATGGATGGCGCTCATGGTTGCGACCACCTGGCCGACCACTTCGCCGCCGCGCACCGCCACCCGCTCGGCATCACCGGCAAATTCGCTGGCCTGGCGGGCGTTATGGGCGCTTTCCTTGACCGTTCCGGTCAGTTCTTCCATGCTCGCCGCCGTCTGTTCCAGACTGCTCGCTTGTTCTTCCGTCCGGCTCGACAATTCCTGATGACCGGCGGCGATTTCCTGGGCGGCGGTGTTGATCGTGTCGGTGGCGCTCTTGATCGCCAGCACGATGTCTTGCAGTTTATCGACCGTCGTGTTGGCGTCGTCCTTCAAACGGCCCAGCATACCGCGGTAGTCGGCGTCGATTTTCTGCCGCAGGTCGCCGCGCGCCATACGGGCCAGCATCGCTCCAATATCGTCGAGCGCCGCGCTGTTGGCCTCAAGCAAGCGGTTGATGTCGGTCGACAAGCTGTGGAAGAAGCCCTGCATCCGCGACGGGTCGATGCGTTTGCTGAAATCGCCCGCCGCCGCTGCGGCGATGATGGCCGCCACTTCGCGCTCGACCTCGACTTCGGCGGTACGGTCGAGCCATTCGACGACCGTGCCGAGACGCGCGCCAGCCGCATTGATGATCGGGCTGGCGGTCAACACGAAACAGCGACCGCCGATATGGACCTCCATGCAATGAGCGCCTTGCAATGAAGCCAGTATGCCGCGCTGACGCGCCGGTTGCCGGTGATATTGATCGATGTTGGAACCGAGCAGGGCGTCGGCGCGGAAATTCGGCAATTCGCTGCGGATGTCGTTCTCGGCCTGACGCATCATGCCCAGCAGGGAAGCATTGCAGTAGATGATGCAACCATCGGGATCGGCAACCATGACCCTGTTTGAAGTCACGTCAAGCGCCACCTTGAGGCGCATGGTCGCATCCGCCGCCTGGCGCTCGGCCTCGCCCCGCGCTTTCAGGCCAGCCTGCATCTTGGCCAGGGCGCGCTGCAAATCGGCGATCTCGTCAGCGCCGCGCACGGTGATCGGCGTGTCGAGATGACCGGCGGCCACGGCATCGGCGATGCCGATAGTCTCGGCCAGCGGACGGGTGATGCTGCGCCCGAAAACATAGGAAAAAGCCGCCGCCAGGGCCACCACCAGGAGCGTCAGCGCAATCAGCAGCTTGGTCAGGAAGGCGCTGATCCGCCCGCCTTCATCGAACAGTTCGCGGCCGCTATCGACGTAATAGCGGCTCAGCGCCTCGGCAGCGATGCTCGCCTTGGCGTAGGTCGGCTCGATGACGCCGCTGTAGATCTCTGCGGCCCGCGCCAGATCGCCAGCGCGCAGCGCCAGAACGGCGGGCGACAGACCCTCAGCGACATAAATGGCGCGAGCCTGCCGGTACGTTTCGGCGAGTTCCTCCTCATACTGGCCAGCGGTGTGCGCCGAGAGGCGCTGCCACAGATCGTCAATCGTCTTCTTGTTGTTTTCCAGGCGCGGCACGGCGTTTTGCGCCTCGGCTTCAGCCCTGGTCTGGTCGGCATGGGCGCGCAGCAGACAGGCGGCGATTAGCAAGTTGTTCTCGGCCATCAACGCCTGGATGCGCAACACCGTGGCCCCCGGCGCCAGCTTGTTCTCATAGACAGCCTTGCCGGTCTGGCTCAGATCGCCCAGATAGACCGTGGCGGCAATCACCAGCACGGTAAACCAGAAGGCCATGCCAAGCGCCTGCCAGATCAGCCGGGTACGGATACGCACCGTGTTCAGGATGCTCATGCTTCCGCCTCCTCTGTTGCTGCCAGAACCGCGTCGACCAGCGCCATTTCGGGACTGGTCATCAGCCGCTCGATGTCGGTGACAATCATCATCCGGCCTTCCTCGGCGGCCAGCCCAATGATGTAGCGGGTATCGAAAGAAGCGGAAAAATCCGGCGCCGGCCGGATCTGCTCCGGCGACAAAAAAATGACATCGGCGACGCTATCGACCACGACACCGACGATCCGCCCGGCGATAGCAAGAATGATGACCACGGTAAACGGCGTGTAACAGGCTTCGCCCAAGGCGAACTTGAGCCGCAGATCGACCACCGGCACGATGCTGCCGCGCAGGTTGATGACCCCCTTGATGAAGGGCGGCGCGTGGGCGACCCGGGTTGGCGGCTCATAAGCGCGAATTTCCTGAACCTTGAGGATGTCGATGGCGTATTCCTCGCTGCCGACCGTAAAGGTCAGATATTCACGGGCGGCCTCCTCGCCATCGCCAGTCCGCCGCGTTTCCTCTTTGCTCAATGCCATGCCTTCTCTCCTCATTGCTGCTGATCTGCCGCGCCCTCGGCCTTGCTCTGAGCCATGCCGGTGATGGCCGCAACGTCGAGAATCAACGCCACGCGGCCATCGCCCATGATGGTCGCGGCGGAGATGCCCGGCACCCGGCGATAGTTGGCTTCCAGGCTCTTGATGACCACCTGCTGCTGGCCGAGCAGCGCATCGACCGGCAGCGCCGCCTTGCGCCCGTCGGCGGCGACGACGACCATGATGTTCTGGCGCCAATCGCCGGGCGTTGCCTGGGCCAGTAGCTCGCGCAGTTCGACCACCGGCAGGAATTCGCCATGCACGGCGATGACCCGCCCTTCTTTGGCGACGCTGCGGACATCGCCGGGCTGCGTCGGCAAGGACTCGACGACAGAAGACAGCGGCAGAATATAGATGTCATCCCCGACCGCCACCGACATGCCATCGAGAATGGCCAAGGTCAGCGGCAGGCGGATGGTGATGCGGGTGCCGATGCCGGACAGCGAATCCATCTCGATCGCGCCGCCCAGTTCCTTGATGTTGCGCCGCGCCACATCCATGCCGACGCCGCGCCCGGAAAGATCGGTCACCTGCTCGGCAGTCGAAAAACCGGGTTCAAAAACCAGTCTGAACACTTCCCTGTCGCTCATCCCGTCAACCGCCAGGCCGCGCTGGCGCGCTTGGGCGAGGATTTTGTCGCGCGGCAAGCCAGCGCCGTCGTCGCTGACTTCAATCACGATGTGGCCGCCCTGGTGCGACGCCTTGAGGGCAATCGTGCCGACCGGACTCTTGCCGACGGCGCGCCGCGCCTCCGGCGTCTCGATGCCGTGATCGAGACTGTTGCGGATCAGATGGGTGAGCGGATCAATGATGCGTTCGATCAGCCCTTTGTCGAGTTCCGTCGACTCGCCGGAGATTTTGAGTTCGACCGTTTTGCCGAGCTTGGCCGAGAGGTCGTGCACGAGGCGCGGGAAGCGCGCGAAAACGAAGGAAATGGGCAACATGCGGATCGACATCACGGCATCCTGCAAGTCACGGGTATTTCTTTCGAGCAGATTGAGGCTGCCGAGCAGTTCTTCCGGCGCCGCCTCGGCCATGCGCGCCGCCGTCTGCAACAGCATCGACTGGGTAATCACCAGTTCGCCAAGCAGATTGATGAGTTGATCGACCTTGCCGACACTGACCCGGATCGACGTCTCGGCGACTGGCCGCTGAGCGGCCCCTGACATCGGCGGCGGCGCAGCGGTTGCCGCTGGCGGCGCAATCGCTGGCAGCGGCGCGAAAAAACCATAGTCCTCGCCTTCTTCGCCAGCGGCCAGACTGTCGTCGGCTTCAGCCGCCGCGAGCGGCGCTCCGGCAGCGGCTGGGGCCGCCGCCGAAACAACCGGCGGCGGGTCGACCGTCGTGAAAAAGCCGTACTCCCGGTTTGCCGCTGCTTCGCCCGCCGCTTCGTCGGCCCCGGCTGGCGGCGCGTCGCCGACGCTGTCGACGACGGCGGCTTCGGTCATGCGCCAAGCGCCGCGCTCGGCAATCGCGTCGACTTCCGCGGCAACCGCGTCGGGCGCGGCCAGGGCCGTCAAGCGCAGTTGCCAGAAGCCGACGCCCCGATCCTCGGCGTCGGGACAGTTGAGCACTTCCAGCCTGCCCAGGCGGGAGAGGCTGTCGAGCAGATGTTCGATGCGCCCGCCGTGCGCCGCCGCCTCGGTCGGCACGAACTCGATGCCGAAAGCGCGCGCCGCCGTCGGCGTCCCGGCTGCTGGCGCGGCTTCAGCGGCAACCGGGCTGGCTGGCGACCGGCCTGCGGCCGCGCCAGCGCCCGTCGACGGGGCCTGGGCATACTGGCGCAGACGCTCGCCGATGGCTTGAACCGTTCTGGCATCAACGCTGCCGCGCCCTTGATGCGCGGCAATCATGCTGCGCAACAAATCGCCCGCTTCAAGCAAGGCGCTCACCATCTCCGGCTGCAAGCCGAGTTCGTGTTTGCGCAACTGGTCGAGCAGGTTTTCCAGAATGTGCGCCGTTTCAGCCATATCCGTGAAGCCGAAGCTGCCGGCGCTGCCCTTGATCGAATGCACCGCCCGAAAAATGGCGTTGAGTTGCTCGTCTCCCGGCGCGGCGACATCAAGGCCAAGCAACGACGCCTCCATCGCCGCCAGATGCTCTGCCGCTTCGTCGAAAAAAACCTGGGCGAACTGACTGATGTTGATCGGCACGCTATTCTTTCAGCACTGGCGCAGGCGTCGCGCCAACGGTTTGCCGGGCACTAGCCGATCACCTTTTTCACCACTTCAACCAGGCGCTGCGGATCAAGCGGCTTGACCAGCCAGCCCGTCGCGCCCGCCGCCCGGCCTTGCGCTTTCATCGCCTCGGATGATTCGGTGGTCAGCATGAGAATTGGCATGGCGGCGTATTCCGGCAGCGCGCGCAAGGATTTAATCAGGATCAGGCCATCCATGCCCGGCATGTTCTGGTCGGTCATCACCAGGCTGAAGCCGCCCGCCTTGGCCTTTTCCAGACCATCCAGGCCATCGACGGCTTCCTCGACCGCGTAACCGGCGCTTTTCAGGGAAAAGGATAGCATCTGCCGGATGGATGCGGAATCATCGACCACAAGCACGGTTTTTATCATTTTCCCCCCTGTTTTCAATAACTTGCCAATTTACCCGCCGGGGCTGCCCTGGCCCGTTCCCGGCGGCGTCAGACTATCGTTGATCGCCTCGGCGTCGCTGATGCTGGCCTCCGGCCCGATTTCCTGGACGATGGCCCGCTCCGTCTTGCGGTTGAGGACGACGATGCTGATCCGCCGATTGACCGGATTGAGCGGGTCATTGATGTCAAACAGCACCGTCGACGCCAGGCCGACGACGCGCAGCACCTTGTTGTCCGCCATGCCGCCGACGATCAGTTCGCGGCGCGAGGCGTTGGCCCGGTTGGCCGACAATTCCCAGTTGGTAAAACCGGCCATGCCGCCCGCATAAGGCGCGGCATCGGTATGACCGGCGAGGCTGATGCGGTTGCTGACGCTATTCAGAGCCTTGCCGATCAGGCGCAGGATGTCGCGGGTATAGGGTTTGAGTTCGTCGCTGCCGGAATCGAACATGGGCCGGTTCTGCTCGTCGACAATCTGGATGCGCAAGCCTTCGGTCGTGATGTCGAGCAGGAGTTGCTTCTTGAACTGCGCCAGTTGCGGGCTTTGCTCGATCATGCGCTCGATCTCGGCCTTCAGCGCCTCCAGACGGGCCTGCTCCTGACGCAGAAAATCGGCGTCGGGCTGCCGGTTGGTCTGCCCCGACGGGCGCGTCAAATCCTTGCCGCCGCCCTGCAAGATGCTCTCCGAAGTGGCGACCGCTTCGCCGCCGGTACGGCCGATCTTGAGCGGGTTCTGAAAATACTCGGCAATCCCTCGCAAATCGCCCCGCGAGATGGAGCCGAGCAGCCACATCAGCAGAAAAAAGGCCATCAACGCCGTGACGAAGTCGGCGTAGGCGAGCTTCCAGGCGCCGCCGTGGTCGCCGTCGGCCACCACTTTCTTGCGCTTGATGACAATCGGCCGGGTGGAGTCGTCGCTCATCCAGACATCCTATCGCGCAGAGGTGGCATCATCGGCCACGGCGCGCCTTGAGTTCATCCTCAAGCTCGGCAAAGGACGGGCGGGCATGTGAATCGAGGGTTTTACGGCCAAATTCGACCGCCACCTGGGGGGCGTAACCGGACATCGAAGCGAGCAGAACCTGCTTGACGCATTTGAAGACCGTCTCGCTCTCATGCGCCTTCTGCGACATCAGACTCGCCAGCGGCCCGATAAAACCGTAAGAAAGGAGAACGCCGAGAAAGGTGCCGACCAGCGCCCCGCCAATCATCCTGCCGAGGACCGGGGGCGGCTCCCCGACCGAACCCATGACATTGACCACGCCCATGACGGCGACGACGATACCGAAGGCGGGCAGGGCATCGGCCAGCTTGGCCAAGGCGTGACCGGGTTCGGCGGTTTCGTGGTGATGCGTTTCCAGCTCGACATCCATCAGGCTCTCGATCTCGACCGTATTCAAGTTGCCGCCGACCATCATGCGCAGGTAATCGGTCATAAACTCGATAACGTGGTGATCGGTGACAATCGCCGGGTATTTGGTAAACAGCGGGCTGGTTTCGGGATTGTCGACATCGTTTTCAATCGACATCAGACCTTCCTTGCGCACCTTGGTCAGGATTTCATAGAGGAGGGCGAGAACGTCGACATAGTAGGCCGTGTTGAATTTGGACTTTTTGAGCGTCGTCGGCAGGGCGCGAAAGCTCGCCTTGATGACGCGCATATCGTTACCGCCGATAAAACTGCCGATGGTCAGACCGACGATAGCCACGTATTCCGCTGGCACCCACAGCGCCAACAAGCTGCCGTGCATGGCGTAGGAGCCGACCGAGGCCGCCAGAACAATGATGTAAGCAAGCAGAAGAAACATTCAAATCCCCACGGACGCCGACGGACAGCCGACGCTGATGCGCGCCATTCTTATGGCCCGGTATTGTAAGCCACAGGCGTTGTCCGTGGGCAAAAGAAGGCGCTCAATCGACCCGTTGCCGAGGCCGTTTCCTGTTGCGGTGCTACACTGGTCGCCTTTTTTCTGCATTGATCCCGTGATTAACTACTGCCCCCGCTGCGGCGCCAGCGTCTCTTTCCTCATCCCGGCGGGCGACAACCTGCCGCGGCATGTCTGCCCGGCCTGCGCTTATATTCAGTATCAGAATCCGCGTCTGGTCGTCGGTTGCGTGGTCGAGCACGAAGGACGGATTTTGCTGTGCCAGCGCGCCATTGAGCCGCGCAAAGGCTTCTGGACGCTGCCCGCCGGTTTCATGGAAAACGGCGAAAGCACCGCTGCCGCCGCCATCCGCGAAACCCTTGAAGAAGCCGGAGCGCGCATCGTCATCGACGCCCCCTTTGCCCTGGTCAGCGTCACCCCGATCAATCAGGTGCACCTGTTCTACCGGGGACGGCTGGCCGCGCCGGACTATGCCGCCGGGGAAGAAAGCCTGGCGGTGGCATTGTTCGCGCCCGCCGACATCCCTTGGTCAGAAATCTCCTTCCGCAGCGTCGGCCTCTGTCTTGAACGCTATCTGGCCGACCGGCAGCAGGGCCATTACGCCTTCCACGAGGCGGAACTGGCCGCCCTCGTTGAGCCGGTCAAGCGACCGGGCTAAAAAAAACAGCCCCCGGACGCCAAGCGAACGGGGGCTATGTCGCCACGCCTTGCGGCATGGCGGTTTCAGGCCGGTTATTTGCCGGACCTGCTTCCTTCCTCGTTCATCTTGCCGGTATACACCTTGACCATCACGGCGCCGATTACCACGACGCCAACGATAACGCCCAGGCTCATCAGGCCGATGTCACTGGTCAACAAGAGATCCCAAGCCATAGATCACCTCCCTATCACAAAAAAACTACTTTTTCGCCTTCGCCTGCAAGCTCAGCGACCCTTCCGAATCGGCCTGCCACACCCCCTGAAGCCGCCACTGTCCGGACGGATCTTCAATCGAGGCAAGCCACCTGCCGGTGAGATCGGCGTTCAATTTACCGTCATAGAACCCCGCCCCTCCGGAAACCATCTCCACCACCTCGTCCTGAGCCGCCTGCGTCGGATGCGTCAGACGCAAGACAAGGGTCGGCGGCAAAGGCGTTTCGCCGCTGGCGGATAAAATCAAGCGCACATTCTGGCCGGAGCGCATCACGTCGGCGCGCAGGCCAAGCGCACCGGCCTCGCGGGCGCGCTGCAACTCCTGGTTGATCGCCAGCCCTTCCTTGTAATAATCGTCGGAGACCAGATCATTGTTGGTGGTCGCCGCCAGCCACAGCGTAATCAGCGCGGCAACGACGACCAGCGCCGGGCCGGCAATGAGAAACCAGGGCCAGCGGTGCTTGTACCAAGGAGCCGTATCCCGTTGCAATGTCATTGTGTCCATATTCATTCAGGGGAACAGGAAAGAGGCTTTTTCACGGACGGCCACCTTCTCGTCATCTTCCGCCTTGATCCCGAAATGGATGGTATTGGCGCCGCTCCGCCCGGATTCCGACGGCGCCCGGACGACCACGGTCACCTCGCGGTTTTGTGCGCTGTCGACCTCAACCGTGCGATTACCCGCCAGTTCAATACCATCCAGCCCATCGACCGACAGGGCATAGCGCCTCGGCATTTCGGTGGTGTTCATGATTTTGAGGTTGTAAATATTTTCGATCCGCCCGTCGTCGGCCTCGCGGCTCAGCGTGAAACGGTCACGGATCACATCGACCTTGAGCGGCACGCGGGTTGCCAGCGACCAGGCGGAAGCGCCGATGATCGCCAACAGAATGACGGTATAGATGATGATGCGCGGACGCATGACATGGGCGCTGACCTCCTTGGCCGACCAATGCTTGGCCAGCGCATTCTCGGTGGTGTAGCGGATCAGGCCCGTCGGCAGGCCAACCTTGCTCATCACCGGATCGCAGACATCAATGCAGGCGCCGCAACCGATACATTCGTACTGGATGCCCTTGCGGATGTCGATGCCGGTCGGGCAAACGGCGACACACAGCCCGCAATCAACGCAATCGCCCTGCCCGGCGGCCTTGGCGTCGACGCCCTTGCGCCGGATACCGCGCGGCTCGCCGCGTTCCGGGTCATAGGTGATGACGAGGGTGTCCGGGTCGAACATGACGCCCTGAAAACGGGCGTAGGGACACATGTATTTGCAGACCTGTTCGCGCAGAAAACCGGCCTGCATGTACAGAAAGCCCGCGTAAAAGAGCATCCAGAACCACTCCCAGCCGGAAAAACCGAAAGGCAGGGCAGCCAGCAGTTCCTTGACCGGAGTGAAATAGGCGACGAACGTAAAGCCCGTCCACAGCGAAAACAAGATCCAGATCGCGTGCTTGCTGGCCTTGAGCGAGAATTTGCGCGCCGTCAGCGGCCCCCTGTCCAGTTTCATCCGCGCCGAGCGGTCGCCTTCGATGCGGTTTTCAATCCACATCAGAATTTCGCTATAGACCGTCTGTGGACAGGCGTAACCGCAGAACAGCCGACCGGCGACCGCGGTAAACAGGAACAGGGCGTAAGCGGAAATAATCAGCAGCAGGGCGAGATAGAACACATCCTGCGGCCAGAGGACCAGGCCAAAGATATAGAACTTGCGTTCGACCAGATGCCACAGGACAGCCTGACGTCCGTTCCAATCGACCCACGGCAGAACGAAATATATGATCTGGGTGGCCCAGACAAAGGCCCAACGCCAAGTATTCCACCAGCCTTTGACATCGCGGATGTAAACCTTTTTGTGCTTCTCGTAGAAACCAATCCGGGTTTCGGTCGCTGTCCCCGCAGTGCCTTGTTCCTTGCTTTCCATGGTGTCCTTATCCGTATCAAAATGGCGCTTGGCCCTCCCGTAAAAAGCGGAGCGGCCCAACGCGATTTTGATAGAGATCAGCCAAAAATGACAGCGGGGCGGTTTTCGCCGCCCCGCCTGCCAAGGAGCTTACTGGGCGCCGTGATGGCTCAGACTGTACACATAGGCCGTCAAGAGATGAATCTTGGCGTCGCCGAGGAAGTCCTGCCACGCCGGCATCTTGTTTTGCCGACCCTTGGTGATGGTTTCGATCACGGTTTTCTCGGAAGAATCGTACAACCAAATGTTATCCGTCAGATTCGGCGCGCCGAGATCCTGATTACCCGTTGCTTCGGGGGTATGACAGGTGACGCAATCGTTGTTCATGAAGGCTTCCTTGCCGCGTTCGACTCGGGCGGTATCAACGCCCGATTGGCTGGACAGCGAGCGGACATAGTTGGCCAGATCCTTGATGGTTTCAGCGCCCAGCGCATCATGCGCGGTCATAATGCCCATGCGGCCTTGAGAAATGGTTTCCTTGATTTTCTCAGGCGTGCCGCCAAACTGCCAGTCGTCATTGGTCAGATTGGGGAAACCCTTGGCTCCGCTGCCATTGGCGCCGTGGCACTGCATGCAGTAGGTCAGGAACAAACGCTTGCCGATTTCCATGGCCTTCTTGTCCGCAGCCAGCGCCGGAATGTCCATCGTCAGATAAGGCCCGACCGTCTTGTTGAAAACGGCGTCCATTTCTTTGACTTCCTTGGCGTGCTCCTTGGCCGAAGTCCATTTCAAGACCCCTGGGAAGCTGCCCAGACCGGGGAACAACACCAGATAACCCAGCGCAAAGACCACGGTGATGATGAACATCCAGCTCCACCACTTGGGCATCGGGTTGTTGTATTCCTCAAGGGTTTCATCCCAGACGTGACCCATGGTCTTGCCCGGCGTGAAGGTCGCCTTGCCCTGTACGAGCAGAAGAATCGCGCAGGCCAGAATACTGACCAGGACGATCACAATGACGTACATGTTCCAAAACTCATTAACGAAATCGCTCATTTGCTTTCCTTTTATCAGCGCAACCGCGATGTACCAACCATCGCATCCTGTTCATCGCGCTCCGCCAGCAACAGAGTCGCCACTTTTTGCAAGCGCCTCTTGCCGCTTCTGTCGTCACTCCCGCCCATCGCCGGAGCGATGGGGGAGAGAAAACGCGGAGAACCGATGCCCATTGCCTGTTTACTTCATCGTGCCCAGCGCCGTACCCAAGCCTTGCAGGTAGGCAATCAGGACATCCATCTCGGTCATGTCACCGATCGCGGCCTTGGCTCCCCTGATCTCGTCGTCGGAGTAGGTCGGCAGGCCGCGAATGTTGGCATAGCTGCGCATGAGGCCCATCTTGGCTTCAATATCGGCAGCCACCGAGGTCTTGGCCTTGGTATTCGCCAGGAAGGCGAAAGCGGGCATATTCGACTCCGGCACCACATCACGCGGATTCATCAGGTGAGCGCGCTGCCACTCGTCGGAATAACGACCACCGACGCGGTGCAGATCAGGGCCGGTACGCTTCGAACCCCACTGGAAGGGGTGATCGTAAACATACTCACCAGCCACCGAGTAGTGACCGTAACGCTCGGTTTCCGCGCGGAACGGGCGGATCATCTGCGAGTGGCAGTTGTAGCAGCCTTCGCGGATGTAAACCTCACGGCCAGCCAACTGTTCGGCGGTATAGGGTTTGACCCCATCAACCGGCGTCGTTGTCGATTTCTGGAAAAAGAGCGGGACAATTTCCAACAGGCCGCCCCACAGGACTACGAACAACGTGAGGATGAACAACAGGCCCACGTTCTTCTCGATTTGATCGTGCTTGATCATTATTGCAATCTCCCAAATCAGGCGTGATGAGCAGCCGGAGCAATCACCGGCGCATCCTTGGTGTTGCCGCCAGCCATCGTCTTGAACATGTTGTAAGCCATGATGACCATGCCCAGCAGGAACAAGGTGCCGCCCAGCCAGCGGATCTCCCAGAACAGACGGGAGCCTTTGACCGACTCGACGAAGCTGTAAGCCAGGGTGCCATCGGGATTGACCGCGCGCCACATCAGGCCCTGCATGACGCCGGAAATCCACGTCGAGGCGATGTACAGAACGGTGCCGATGGTCGCCACCCAGAAGTGGGTCGTGACGAGGGCGGTGCTATACATTTCTTTCTTGCCGAAGACGCGCGGCAGCAGGTAGTAGATCGAGCCGATCGACACCATCGCCACCCAGCCAAGCGCGCCGGAGTGCACGTGGCCGACTGTCCAGTCGGTGTAGTGCGACAGGGCATTAACGGTCTTGATCGACATCATCGGGCCTTCGAAGGTGGACATGCCATAGAAGGACAGCGAGGTGATCAGGAACTTGAGGATCGGATCGTCACGCAGTTTGTGCCAGGCGCCCGACAGGGTCATGATGCCGTTGATCATGCCGCCCCACGAAGGCGCCAGCAGAATCAGCGAGAAGATCATGCCGACCGACTGGGTCCAGTCCGGCAGCGCCGTGTAGTGCAGGTGGTGCGGGCCAGCCCACATGTAGGTGAAGATCAAGGCCCAGAAGTGCACCACGGACAGCCGGTAGGAATAAACCGGGCGGCCCGCCTGCTTCGGCACGAAGTAGTACATCATGCCAAGGAAGCCGGCAGTCAGGAAGAAGCCGACGGCGTTGTGCCCGTACCACCACTGGATCATCGCGTCCTGCACGCCGGCATAGGCCGAGATGGAGCGGGGATTCAGGGCATTCCAGGTAACCGGCACCTCGGCGCTATTGACCAGATGCAGCAGGGCAACGGCGATAATCATCGAGCCAAAGAACCAGTTGGCGACGTAGATATGGGAGACGGTACGCTTGGCGATGGTGCCGAAGAAGACCAGACCATACGAAACCCAGACCAGGGTGATCAGGATGTCGATCGGCCACTCCAGCTCGGCGTACTCCTTGCCGGTGGTGAAACCCAGCGGCAGCGAAATGGCGGCGAGCAGAATAACGATTTGCCAGCCCCAGAAGGTGAAGGGAATCAACGGCCCGCCCCAGAGACGGGTATGACCGGTACGCTGAACGCACCAGTAAGACGTTGCGAACAAGGCGCAGCCACCAAACGCAAAAATAACCGCGTTGGTATGCAGCGGGCGCAACCGGCCAAAGTGCAGGAAGCCGATATTCAGCGCATCCGGCCAGACCAGTTGGGCAGCAGCGATGACACCGACCAGCATGCCAACGATGCCCCAGATGACGGTCATCACGGCGAATTGCCGCACGACCTTATCGTTATATGTGGTTTGCGTTCCAGACATGAACCCACCTCTCGTGAATTAAAAAGACTGAATGCCCCCCTCGAAGCCAAGGCGGCGCATAGGAGGAGATGGTATTCTAGACCAGCCGACTCGTTTTGATCTAGATCAACCTACAGATTATCTAGTCGCAATTAGTTCAAAAGTTGTAACGATCAGGGGACAGGCGGATGGCCGAACGCGCGGCAGCCTGCTCCGACGGCCTGTTCGTCATAAACTGGAACGGCGCGGGCAAAAAAAGGGTGCGTCGCAACGCACCCCAACCCCAACAGAGAACAGTCGTGAAAAACATCTTCACACCCGTTCATCATGCCAGATCAATTGCGGGGCAGGGTTGACATAAGTCAACCCTTGATCGATTTGTCATCAACCGGATTGTCGTTTTGCGGCGGCGCCTCATCGTCATCCATCAGGACGCGAAAGCCCGGCCCTTCGAGATCGTCGAACTGGCCGCTGCGCACCGACCACCAGAAGGCGCCGGCAATGCCGAAGACCAGCAAGACCGAGATCGGGATCAACAGATACACGCTTTCCATCAGGCATCCTCCAGGCGGGCAATGCGCAGGGAATTGAGAACGACCAGCAGCGAACTGGCCGACATGCCGATACCGGCCATCCACGGCGTGACGTAACCGGCAATGGCGAGCGGCAGCGCGACGAAATTGTAAGCGAACGACCACCACAGATTCTGGCGGATCACCGTCAGCGTTTTCAAGGCCCGCGAGAAACCACGGCGGAGATGCTCCAGGTCTTCCGAGAGCAGAACAAAATCGGCTTGCGTCCGGGCCAGTTGCGCGCCGCCGCCCATCGCCACCGAAACCTGCGCCTGGGCCAGCACCGGGGCGTCGTTGACGCCGTCGCCGACCATCGCCACCACCGCGCCGGATGCCTGCAAGGCGGTCACGGCGTCGTGCTTGCCTTGTGGCGTGGCGCTGGCGCGCACATCGTCGATGCCCAATTGCCCGGCCACCCGGCGAGCGACGGCGCTGGCGTCGCCGGTCAGCAGAACCACCTGACGCCCGGCCCGGCGCAGATCGGCAATCAGGCTCGCCGCCTCGGGCCGGATTTCGTCGCCGATGCGGAACAGCGCCTGACAACCCGTTTCATCGCCCAGGGCAATGAGGGTGTCGCCGCTGTCCAGCCATTCGGCCAGCCGTGGCGGCGGCGTCCCGGCAGCGGCGAGAACGTAATCCGGGCGGCCAATGCGATAGCGTCGGCCATTGACGCTGGCTTCAATACCCTGTCCCGGTTCGGCCCGCGCTTCGGCGGCATCGGCAACATCCTCGCCTGCGGCGTGGCAGAGGGCGGTCGCCACCGGGTGTTCGGAATTGCGCTCCAGCGCGGCAGCCACGGCCAGCGCCTGATCCGGCGACAAATGGCCGAAGGTTTCGGCGGCGACAAGGCGCATCCGCCCGCTGGTCAGCGTTCCCGTCTTGTCGAAAACAAAATGCGTGGCCCGCGCCAGGATTTCGATGGCGTGGCCGCGCGTCACCAGCAAACCATCGCGGGCGAGAGCGCCCGCCGCCACGGTCAGGGCCACCGGCGTCGCCAGCGAGAGGGCGCAGGGACAGGTGACGACCAGCACCGACACGGTAATCCACAGGGCTTTGCCCGGATCGACCCAATACCAGCCGATGGCGACCAGCGCGGCAACCGCCAGCAGCGCCGCGACAAAGTACATGGCGATACGGTCGGCCATTTCAACGATGCGCGGTTTTTCCAGCGCCGCCCGCTCCATCAGGCTGACGATGGCCGACAGGCGAGTCCCTTCGCCGACCTGCTCGACTTGCACGACCAGCGGGCTTTCGGCATTGATCGAGCCGCCGGTCACGGCAGCGCCCGGCGCTTTCGCCACCAGCCTGCTCTCGCCGGTGAGCAGCGATTCGTCGGCGGAACTCTGACCCTCGACGACCCGGCCATCGGCGGGAATGATGTCGCCGGGGCGCACCAGAACATAATCGCCGGGCTGCAAATCGGCGACCACCCGTTGTTCGGCGGTGCGGTCGCCGGGGAAATTCGGCAGTTTCTGGGCGAAAGCCGGCCGCAGCTTGGCCAGCGCCTCGGTCACGCCAAGCGCTTTCTGGCGCGCCGTCATTTCCAGATAGCGGCCGCCGAGGAGGAAAAAAACGAACATCGTCACCGAATCGAAATACACCTCGCCCTGCTGCGCCAACGTCGCCCAGAGACTGGCGACGAAGGCCGAGCCGACGCCCAGGGCGACCGGTACGTCCATGCCGAGATGGCGCAGCTTCAAATCGCGCCAGGCGTTGCGGAAAAAAGGCGCCGCCGAATAAAACACCACCGGCAGGGTCAGCACCAGGCTGGCCCAGCGCATCAGGCTTTCGATGTCGGCCGTCATGTCGCCGCCAGCGATATATACCGGATAGGCGTACATCATCACCTGCATCATGCCGAAACCGGCGACCCACAGACGCCACAGCGCGTCGCGCCGCTCCTTCCGGGACAATTCCTCGTTTTTGGCAGCGTCGTAGGGGTAGGCGCGGTAGCCGATGGCGGCAATGGCGGCCAGAATGTCGGAGAGCTTGATCCGCGACGTATCCCAGCGCACCCGGGCGCGCCGGGTGGCGTAATTGATGTCGACCGCCGTGACCCCGGCCAGTTTGCCGAGATGCCGCTCGTTCAGCCAGATGCAGGCGGAACAGGTGATGCCTTCGAGCAGCAGCGAGGCTTCGCGCTCGCCTGCGTCGAGTTCCTTGACGAAGCTCTTTTGAAAATCGGCGTGGTCGAACAGGGCCAGTTGCTCAAGGATCGGCGGCAGCGCTTCGCGCGGCGATTCCGGCAGCGCGTCGCGGCTGCGGTAATAATCTTCCAGACCGTTATCGACGATGGCCCGCGCCACTTCCTGACAGCCGTAGCAGCACATGGCGCGGCGCTGGCCGCCGATGTCTACGACCAGATCGACAGTCTCCGGCACCGGCAGGCCGCAGTGATAACAGGAGCAGTCAGACATGCAAATGAAAAAGGCGCCGAAGCGCCTTCTGGGTCGGAAACGGGAGCGCAGTATAGTTTATTTGGCGCTCATGCGGATCGCCCCGTCGAGGCGGATGACCTCGCCGTTGAGGTAGGCGTTTTCGATGATGTGGCGAACCAGCGCGGCAAATTCGGCGGGTTTGCCCATGCGCGTCGGGAAGGGCACCATGTTGTTCAGCGCCGCCTGCACTTCCGGCGCCATGCCAAGCAGCATCGGCGTTTCCATGATGCCCGGCGCGATGGTCAGGCAACGGATGCCGCTCGCCGCCAGTTCCCGCGCCACCGGCAGGGTCATCGCCACGATGCCGCCCTTTGACGCCGAATAGGCCGTCTGCCCGAACTGGCCTTCAAAGGCGGCGACCGACGCGGTATTGATGATGACGCCCCGCTCGCCGCCCGCGTCCGCTTCATTTTTGAGCATGGCGTCGACGGCCAGGCGGATCATGTTGAAGGTGCCGACCAGATTGATGTTGATGACTTTTGTAAAAGTCTCCAGACGATGCGGCCCGTTCTTGCCCGCCACTTTTTCGCCATGCACGATGCCCGCGCAATTGACCAGCCCGTTGAGGCCGCCGAAATGCGCCACCGCCGCCCGCACCGCCTCGGTGGCGGAAGATTCGCTGGCGACATCGGTTTCGACGAACAGCGCCGACGGCCCCAATTCGCTCGCCGCCGCTTCGCCCGCCGGGCGGTTGAGATCGGCCAGCGCCACCTTGGCCCCGGCGCTGACCAGCAGCCGCGCCGCCGCCAAGCCAAGACCGGAACCCGCGCCGGTGATGAGAAATACCTTGTTGTCAATCTGCATTTTGGCTCTCCATGACATATCTGGCCCGCAAAACGCGGGCTTTCAAACAGGGCGTCCATGATAGTGCCAGCCGGGGCTGGAAAAAAGGCCGCAACGCTATTCGACGCATCCGCTCACACCGCCAGCCGTCGCAGCGCCAGCCAGTTATTCAACGCCGCCGGCAGCCGCTCGTTGAGCAAGGTGTGGCGACCCAGCATCCAGCCATGCACGGCGCTGGCGGCGCGGTTGGGCAGGGCCTCGTCGAGCAGCGTCCGGGCCGTGGCGTAGTCATTGATCTGCCCCAGTTCATCCTGCAAGCCATTGAGCGCCGCCAGATGAGGGGCAAGGCGGTTGGCGGGCAAGAGCGAAGCAAAAAATTCGGTGGCGTAGCGCAGCTTCTTGAATTCAATGCGCAGCGGATGGCTATCCGCCGCATCGGGCGCAGTCATTTTTTCCGCCAGCTTGCGGACGCGGCGGGCGTGACGGGCCAGGCGCTCATTGGCGAATTCCTTGAGCGACAGGGATGAAGCGTCGCTCAGCGTATGCACGGCGGCGATAAATTCGACCAGCAGACGCGGATAGGCGCGCAGCGTCAACACATAGGCCACCGCGCGGCGGGCGCGGCGGGCGCGGCGCAGGGCGCAATCGCGCAGGCGCTTGAGGTCGCGGTGAGCAGAAAAATGCGCGTGCAGCGGCGGCAAGGTTTCGGCGAGAAACACATCCCAGTTGCGGGCGTCGCCCAAAACGCGGGCCAAGGCCCGCCAGGTGCGGTTGTAGGCCTGGACGAATTCCGGCGGCAGAACCGGCGCGAACAGCTTGATCGCCGAGCGCAGGCGGCGCAGGGCAACGCGCGCCTGATGGACGAATTCCGGCTTGCCGCCATCCTGTAAACCCGGCTCGTTGCGCTGAAAATGTTCGAGGCAATCGAGCGCGATGCGGCGAAACGCCTCGACCGGCGTCATCCTGGCGTTGAGCGCGGTGCGCCGCGTCTTGAACGGTTGCAGCGTCTCGTTGGCGAACAGCCGATAACCGCGCTCGGCCTTGCTGTCGATGGCCGGATAGAGTTGCAGATGTTTTTGCAGGCTGCGCGCCAGACCGAAAATATCGGCGACGCGGCCCTCGATCAGTTCCAGTTCAATCTCGCAGAGGCGCTCCCGCCGCTCGCCGCTGGCAATGACGCCTTGATCGAGCGCCAGTTCGACCAGCGATTCGCCAAACGGCACGCGCCAGACATGACGCCGGAAATCCGTCGTAAAAATGGCCGCCAGGCGCGGCTTGGCCTGATCGAGAAAATCCCGCAATTCAGGCGCATCGACATGGTTGAAATCAAACCGCCCTGGCGTCGCAAAAGTTTCCCACTCGCTACGCACGGCCAGCCCGCCGCTGGCCGGTTCCGCCGATTTGACGGTCAGCAGCCAGTCGCCGCCCCGCTGGCGAAAGCGCAACGCCACCTGACGCTTGTGCAGCGCCAGTTCCGGCGTGTCGTAATAGGTGTTCAACAGACGCAGCCGCTCGGCCTTGATACCCGCCAGCAGCGGATGCTCCGCGAGCTTGCGGGCATTTTTCGCATCCAGCTTGAGCTTGAGTTCGATTTCCGTGCTCATCATCCTCTCCCGCGCGAGCCGACCCAGCCGCGATCCATGACAAGGGGAAATCATATCAGCAATGTCGCCTCGCCCCGCACCGACGCATCGTCGGGCGCAGGGCAATGGCATATTCTGAGAAACAGGCGCTGTTCGGCTGCGCCGCTTACCGCCGCGCTTCGATTTCGGTCTGACGCAGCAGGCTGGCCGCTTGGCCACCGATGCTCCAATCGGCGGCGGCGACCGGCATGATGCCGCCGCGCACCCGTTCTCGCGGCGCCCCCAGCAATTCGACGATGTGATCGGTAAAGGCGCTGAGGAGTTTTTGCCGCACCACCAGAGGCCGGTCGTCGAGAACGATGAAGGAGAAGTACGGCGCTGTCATGCCCGTTTCGCTGACCAGTTGCCCGCCAACGCAGTAGTGGCGGGGCGCGTGTTCAGTCACGAAAACACGGACACGGTCGATCGGACAGCAGAGACCGGCAGCGAAGGATTCGCTGCAACGCTTGAGCAGGGCATCGACCTTGGCCGGATCATGCTGGCCGCTGACCAGATGGATGTTGAGAATGGGCATTGCTTTTCTCTCAGGGCAACCCGCGTCGGCGACCGGCGTCGAGCATGAGCGACGAGCCGGTCATGGCGGCGGCTTCCGGGGCGAGGAGCATGTCGACGGCCCAAGCCACCTGTCCGGGTTCGGTGAAAGCGCCGAGCGAGGATTCGGCTCGCATCGCCGCCAGTACGGCGTCGACACTGACGCCTTGCAGCTTGGCGCGGTCGGCGGCGATGCGGCGCAGACGCTCGGTATCGGCCGGGCCAGGAGCAATGAGATGGGCGCTGACGCCACGCTCGCCGTAAGCCAGGCTGAGTTGCCGGACGACATTGACCAGAGCGGCGTTCGCCACTCCCGCCGCAGCCGCGTAGGCGCTCGGTTCAAAACCGTAGTGGCCGCCGATGGCGACCAGACGGGAATTGACGCCAAGACGCTCATCAACCGCGCGAACCAGGCGCAACAGGCCGCCGACCTTGATATTGACGGCCTCGGCCAGCGCCGCCGTCGCCACCGTCAGCACGCCGCCAGCGACACTGACGCCGGGGCCATGAACCGCCATTCTGACCGGCCCCGGCAAGGCGGCGGCGATGGTTTTGATCGAGGCGTCGGCGGCAATATCGGCAACGCACGGCAACACCCGCTGATTGGCTTTTGCCAGCGCCGCCAGGCTTGCCGCGCCGCGGGCCACGGCGACAACGCCCAAGCCGCGCCTGGTTAGCCGTTCGATCATGACCGATCCGAACGCGCCAGTTGCGCCGACGATAACAACCCACTCCTGTTCACTCGCCATATTCAGGCCGCTACCGTTTCTTTCAGCAGTCCGCGCGCTTTGGCCATCGTCATGGCGGTGTCGATAATCATATCCTCTTGCCCGCCGATCATTTTTTTGCGGCCCAGTTCGACCAGAATATCGCGGGCCGGGATGCCAAAGCGGGCGGCGGCGCGATTGGCGTGGAGCAGGAAGGTCGAATAGACGCCAGCGAAACCCAGCGTCAGCGAGGCGCGGTCGACGCGGACGATGTGATCCATGAGCGGGAAGATGATCTCCTCGGCCATATCCATCAGCTTGAACAGGTCGCAGCCGGTGACGATGCCCATGCGCTCGCAGACGGCGACGAACACTTCGAGCGGCGTATTGCCCGCGCCCGCGCCCAGGCCGCCGACCGAAGCGTCGATGCGCGTGGCCCCGGCGGCAATGGCGGCGAGCGAATTGGCAATGCCCATGCCCATGTTGTTGTGGCCGTGAAAACCGATTTCGGTTTCCGGCTGCAAGACATCGCGCAGCGCCGCAACCCGCGTCTTGACATCTTCCGGCAGCAGGTAGCCCGCCGAATCGGTGATGTAAACACTATGCGCGCCGTAGGACTCCATGAGTTTGCCCTGCTCGGCCAGCCCTGTCGGCGTATTCAGATGGGCCATCATCAGGAAACCGGTGGTGTCCATGCCGAGCTTGCGGGCATAGGCAATGTGCTGCGGCGAGGTGTCGGCTTCGGTGCAATGGGTGGCGACGTGGACGCTACGCACGCCGTGATCCCAAGCCGATTGCAATTCTTTCATGGTGCCGAGGCCGGGCAGGAGCAGCACCGAGGCCTTGGCCTGTTTGAGGCGGGGAATCACCGCATCCCAGTATTCTTCGTTACTGTGCGGGGCAAAGCCGTGTTGCAGGGAATTGCCGCCCAGACCCGCGCCGTGGCTGACCTGGATGAGCGGCACGCCAGCGTCATCAAGCGCCGTGGCGATCCGCGCCATTTCCTCGGTGCTGATCTGCTCGCCCTTGGCGTGCATACCATCGCGCAGGCACATGTCGTGGAGGATAATCTTGCGACCGCGTAGGGTGTTTTCGCTCATTACGCAGCCTCCTTCAAGGGCTGCAACTGGATTTTCCCGGTGAGGATTTCTTCGGCGAACATCTCCGCCGTGCGCGTCGCCGCCGCGGTCATAATGTCGAGATTGCCGGCATATTTCGGCAGGTAATCGCCCAAGCCCGAAACCTCCATGAAGACAGCGACTTTCTTGCCGTCGAACAGCGGGCCGTTGACCAGCCGGTAACCCGGCACGTATTTCCGCACTTCGCCGATCATCTCCTCGATGGATTCGCTAATTCGCTTCTGGTCGGGTTCTTCGTCGGTCAGGCAGTAGATGGTGTTGCGCATCAGCATCGGCGGTTCCGCCGGGTTGATGATGGCCAGCGCCTTGCCTTTCCTCGCCCCGCCAACCTGCTCGATGGCGCTCGACGTGGTGTAGGTGAATTCATCGAGATTGGCGCGCGTGCCGGGGCCGACGGATTTGGAGGCGAGGCTGGCAATGATCTCGCCGTAAGCGACGCTCTGCACTCTGGAAACGGCAAAGACGATCGGAATGGTCGCCTGACCGGCGCAGGAAATCATGTTCACATTCATCTCCACCCGGTCGGCGTGTTCGCGCAGATTGACCGGCGGCACGCAGAGCGGGCCGATGGCGGCGGGCGTAAGGTCGATCATCATCACGCCCAGAGCATTGAGTTTGCGTGAATTTTCGGCATGGACATAGGCCGAAGTGGCGTCAAAGGCGATCTGGATGTTGTCGGCCAGAATATGCGGCAAGAGGCCATCGACGCCTGCCGCCGTCGTTTTCAGGCCGATCCCGGCGGCGCGCCGCAAACCCTCCGAAGCGGGGTCGATGCCGACCATCCAGACCGGCTCAAGAAACGGGCTGCGCTGGATTTTGTAAATGAGATCGGCGCCGATATTGCCGGAGCCGATCAAGGCGCATTTAACTTTCTTCATAGTCGATCTCCTTGTCGGCATCGGCTGTACCGCTGCTTTCGGCCTTGGCGCCCATCGTCACCCCGGCCACGGAAAATTCCTCCGGGCTGTGTTCGGTAATCAGGATACGGACGCTTTCGGGCCGCACGCCCAGCGATTGAATGACCGCTTCCGTCACCATCCGGGCGGCCTTGCGCTTTTGTTCTTTGCTGCGCCCTTGCATCAGGTGCATTTCGATAATTGGCATCAATACTCTCCTCAGTGGGGTCGTTTGTTATTCGATAAAGCGCATGGACACGCTGCCCAGTTCCTGAAAGCGCGCAATCACGTTGTCGCCGGGCTTGACCGGGATGGCTTCGGTAATGCCGCCGCTCATCACGAAGCTGCCCGCCGCCAGCTCCTCGCCCTGCTCGGCGAGGATATTGACCAGCATGGCGATCGCCTCCGCCGGATGGCCCATGACGGCGGCGCTGGCGGCCATAGCCACCATTTCGCCGTTTTTTTCCATGACCACGCCCAGCGTTCGCAGGTCGAGATCCTGGGCGTAGCGCGGACGGCCACCACCGACATAGCGGGCGGACGAGCCGTTATCGGCAATGACGCTGGGCAGATCGAACTTGAACCCGGCAAAGCGCGAGTCGATGATTTCGACCGCTGGCAAGACATAGGCCGTCGCCGCAAGGACATCCTGCCGGGTGCAGCCGGGGCCACGCAAGGTCTGCCCGGTGACGAAGGCAATTTCACATTCGACGCGCGGATGCACCAGGTCGGAAGTCGTGATCGCCGAATTTTCGGGCCGCGCCATGCGGTCGGTGAGAAAACCGATGGAAGGCGCATTGACGCCCATTTGCCGCATCTTCGCCTGTGAGGTCAGCCCGGCTTTCCAGCCGACCAGCCGGTGACCGCGGGCGATGTAACGGCGGCGCAATTCGGCCTGCACGGCGTAGCCGTCGGCAACCGTCATGGCCGGATAGTCATCGGTCAGTTTGGGGATGGGGCAAGCGTGCAATTGCGCCCCTTCGACCCGTTCAGAGAGGCGCACGATGTCCTCGCGGGAAAGCGTCAATTGGCTCATACCGCGCTCCTTCCGGCAAACCTGACGCGGCAGCAGCCAAGACCGCCGACAGCGCACACCAGCTCATCGCCATCGGCCACCGGCACCAGCGCCGATTGCGAGCCGGACAAGATGACCTCGCCAGCGCGAAAAGGGATGCCCTGCCGGCCCAGCGTGTTGGCCAGCCAGGCCACGGCATTGGCCGGCGAACCCTGGACGGCGGCGCCGACGCCGGTCGAAAACAGCTCGCCGTTCTTTTCCAGCACCATGCCCGCCAGCGTGATATCGATCCGCCGCGGGTCGCCGCGCGTTTGGCCGATGACGTAAACGCCGCAAGAGGCGTTGTCGGCGACGGTATCCTGAATCTTGATCCGCCAGTCGGTGATGCGTGAATCGACAATCTCGAAGCAGGGCGCGACATAATCGGTGGCGCGGATCACGTCCATCGCCGTAATCCCGGGGCCGATCAGGTCATCCTTGAGCACGAAGGCGAGTTCGGCCTCGGCCTTCGGCTGGATGAGCTTGCCCAGATCAATGGTCTCGCCTTCCTGATACACCATGCCGGAGGTCAACTGGCCGAAATCGGGCTGAAAAACGCCGAGAAACTCCTGCACCGGCTTACTCGTGACGCCGATTTTCTTGCCGACGATGGACTCACCCGCCGCCACCCGCCGCTCGATCATGCGCAACTGGATGCCGTAGGCGTCATCCAGCGTCATTTCCGGCTCGCGCTCCAGCAGCGGTGGCACGGTGCGGCGGGTCAGCCAGGCTTCGTAAAGTTCGTCGCCGTAGCGCCGAATCGTCTTGTCATCCATACAAACCTCTTAGAGTTTGACGCAGATATTGCGTGTTTCGGTGTAGAACTCCAGCGAATGCACGCCGCCTTCGCGGCCGATGCCGGATTGTTTGGCGCCGCCAAAAGCCGTGCGCAAATCGCGCAGGAACCAGCTATTGACCCAGGTAACGCCAACGTCAATCCTGGCCGCGAGGCGATGGGCGCGAGACAGGTCGCTCGTCCAGATCGTCGTCGACAGCCCGTAATCCGTGGCATTGGCGAGATTGACGACTTCGTCTTCGCTCTCAAAGGGGCGGATGTGGCAGCACGGGCCGAAAATTTCCTCGCGCACCACCGCCGCTGTTTCCGGCAGCCCCGTCCAGATGGTCGGTTGAATCCAGTTGCCGCCCGCAAGATCCGCCGACATGGGCGGGATGCCGCCGCCGGTGACGACGGTAGCGCCCTCCTCGACCGCTTTGCTGTAGTAGGACAGCACTTTTTGCCGATGTTCATCGCTGATGAGCGGGCCATAATTGGCCGCGTGATCGTCGGGTCGGCCAAACTTGACCGCTTCGCATTTGGCTTTGAGCGCCAGGACAAAACGCTCGAAAATCGGGCGCTCGACATAGACGCGCTCGGTGCCCAGACAAACCTGACCGGAATTCAAGAAGGCGGAGCGGAAAATCCCCTCGACCGCCGCCGTGAAATCGGTGTCGGCAAAGACGATACCGGCGTTTTTGCCGCCCAGTTCAAACGACACATCGCGCACCCCTTCGGCGGCGGCCTTCATAATCGCCGTGCCGGTGCGGGTTTCGCCGGTGAAGGTGATGGCGTCGACCAAGGGATGCCGGGTCAGAAATTCCCCCGCCGAATCGGGGCCAAAGCCGTGGATGACGTTGTAGACGCCCTTGGGCATGCCAACCGTGTTCATCACTTCGCCCAGGAGCGTCGTCGTCATCGGTGTTTCTTCCGAAGGCTTGACGACCACCGTATTGCCGCAGGCGAGCGCCGGGCCGACTTTCCAGGTCATCAGCAGAAACGGCGCGTTCCACGGGCTGATGACCGCAATGACACCCTTGGGTACACGAATCGCGTAATTCAGCGCGCCGCGGCCATCCGGTGTGGCCATCGGGAAAGATTCGTTCGGCACATTCTTGATGATATCGGCAAAAACCTTGAAATTGGCCGCCCCGCGCGGAATGAAGGCGCTCGTCATGACATGCCGAGGCTGGCCGGTATCGGCCATTTCGGCGGCAACAAAATCCTCGAAACGGCGGCTGATTTCGTTGGCGACGCCGTAAAGCAGGTCGACGCGCTGATCGACGGTGAGTTTGCCCCACTCGCCCTTGAGCGCCTCCTGCGCCGCGACCACGGCGGCGTCGACATCGGCCTGGCCGGCCTCGGCGATATGGGCGATGACCTTGCCATCGACCGGCGAGCGCTTCTCGAAATGCTTGCCCGTCGCGGCGTCGACAAATTCGCCGTTGATGAAATTTTTGATCCCTTGCATGGCAACTCCTGATTCAGAGGGAACGGAACAGCGGACTGCGCACCTGTTGCGCATCGGCTGCCGAAATGAATTTCTCGGTGTAAATGTCGCGCTCGAACAGACGCCCCTGCATCAAGGCTGTGATCGCGGCATCGACCATCTGCGGCGGCCCGCACAGATACGCCTTCCAGCCCCGGAAATCGTTGTTGAAATGCGCCTTCGCCGCTTCGTGAACAAAGCCGCGAAAACCCGTCCAATCGCTCTCCGGCGGCTCATCGGAGAGCGCCGGGAGATAGGTGAAATTGGCGTGCCGGGCCGCCAGCTCGACAAACTGCTCGTGGTCATACAGCTCGCCGCGATGGCGCTGGCCGTAGACCAGCGTGATGGGCAGGGCAAAGCCTTCGTCAAGCAGGTCGAGAATCATCGAACGCGGGCTGGAGAGGCCCGAACCACCGGCCATGAACAGCACCGGCGTCCGCGCCGACTTTTTGACGAAGAAGCGGCCATACGGCCCGGTCAGGCGGATTTTTTCGCCGACCCGCATCTGCTCGTGGATGTAGGTCGTACCCTGACCACCCGGCACGATGCGGACGTTCAGCTCGATTTCAGGACTGGCGGCAGGCGGGCTGGCAATGGAAAAAGCGCGGCTGCCGATGCCTTCCGGCAATTCGAGATTGATGTACTGCCCGGCCTGAAAGCGCATTCCGGCGGCATCGAGCGTGATGCGGACGGCCTTGATGGTCGGCGTCAGGGTTTCAATCGCCGTCACCACGCCAGCGAAGTCGCTCACCGGCAGATTTTCCGAATCGGGGTCTTCTTCGATTTCCGCCTCGATGACAACATCGCTTTCCGCTCTTGCACAGCAGGCAAGACATTTGCCCTCCTCGCGCTCGAAATCCATGAGGGCAAAACTCGACGCCTTGCCGTGCTCGATGTCGCCCTCGACCACCTGCACCTTGCAGGTGGCGCAAAGGCCGTGACAACAGGCGTGGGGCAAATAAACACCAGCCCGCAAGGCGGCGTCGAGCAGCGTCTGCCCGGCCTCGACCGCGACAGTCTGGCCCAGGGGTTCAATGGTCAGTTGATAAGTCATATTTACGGATTCCTGATTCCCGATTCACGCCCCCAGACTGTTGAGTCCCGGCGTGTGGAAGCGCAGCAGTTCCTTGTGGCGGATGCCATTGGCGGCGAGGCTGGCGTTGAAATCGGGCGTCCAGGCAATTTTTGCCTTTTGCCATTCGGCCCGCGTAAAGTCGAGCGCGGCGCTGTCCGGGTCGGCTTCCAACAGCGGCCTGACGGTATGGTGCAAAAAATCGCCCAGAGTCATCTCCGGCTCGACGCAGAACATCAGCGACGAAGCGAAAAGCAGGTGATGCTCCCAGCAGACATAAACGAGCTGTTTGCCGTTGAAATTAGCGACGGTGTCACGCGGCGCGCCGATATAGGGTTTGGTCGAAGCCACTGCCATGATCTCTCTCCTTTGCCGAATCACTGGTTGCTGGTGGCGGTGGCGCGCCACGCGGCAAAATTCTTCTGGTCTTCGGAACCGTCGTAATCGCCGTTGTCGACGCCGTTTTTCAGGCCGACCCAGTTCATCCAGGCGCCGATGTCGCCGCCAAGCGGCGGCTGGAACAGTTGCGGCATGGGCAGGACAGCCTGAATGTATTTTTCCGGCTCGTCATGGAAAATGCGCTGGCAGCCGTCGGAGCAGAAGTGATAAAGCTCGCCCTTGTATTCGCTTTCGCGCAGGCAGAGCGCAGTCGGGTCATCCGGCTCGGTGTAGGGCGTCGGAATCTGGCAGACCTGGCAGAGCTTGGCGAGGCCAGTATTGACGAACGGCGTCCCGGCTTCCTTCAATTTTTTGATGTGCTCCCAGCGCGGGCGGTAATACTTGTCGAAGGTATCGGGATATTTCTTTGAGAGCCAGGCCATATCCTCATCGGACGGAATGCCGGTGTGGAAGGCGGTGCCGAAACTCCACTGGTAGAGGCCGAGATTGAGCTGATGGGTCATGTGGTCGAGCGCCTTGACGGCGTCGTTCCATTCCAGCGGCAGCCGCACGCCGTAACGGGCGAGGTCGTTGAACAGAGCGCCGCCATTGCCCGCGCCGTAAATTTCAAACGCCTCGCGCCACGACATGACGCGCTTGGGCAACATGTAGTCCATCATCGTGCCGACCACGCCGAGGATGCGGAAACCACGCCAGAACCACTTGTCGATCCAGCGCTGGACGATGGGCAGATTGTCCGGGTCCTGCTCCAGCATGAACTTGATGCACTCCAGGCCCAAGGTCATATGGCGGGCTTCGTCCGACTGCGCCGAAAAGCCGAAGGTCACGGTCGCCATGTCGCCGTTGTAGGCAGCGCCGGACATGAAAGGGACGAACAGCAGGTTAGTAAGCACATACTCAAAGCTGAAGCCGATGGCGATCATAAATTCAAACGGCCCCGCCGACAGCGCATCATCAAAGAAGGAGCGCGGCAGGGAGCAGTACCACATGCGGTCACGGGCGTCGGCAAAGGCGTGAAAGCCGTTGTAGAACTTGTTGTAGTTCGACATGGCGTGAATCTGCGTCTGGGCGTGGCGGATTTCGTCAATGGCCTGCATCTGGCAGGCGACACGCGGGCCGACGCCGGGAAACTCGCGGCCCAGCCGGGCAAAGCCCTTGCCTGCCGCGTACTCGCCGGGGCTGATGGCTTGCACGAAAAGTTTCAGGGCCGATAAATAACGGGCATCCGTGATGTGCAAATGGCCGTTGTTCTGAGCGTGGGCGTCGATGATGGCGTAGTATTTGCGCTCCTTCTCGGCCTGGTATTTCCAGTAGGCGTCCATCGTCAGGCGGAAGGGATCTTCCCACTTGCCCCAGTCGTGCACCTTGATGCCTTCGTATTTGACGTAGGGAAAAACCTCGTCCGCCGTGTGATACGTGGTTTCCCAGCCGAGATCGCGGGTCAGGAGCTTGTATTTTTCCTTGAGGCCCAACTTTTTTTTGTCTGTTTTCATGTCCATTGCTATTTCCTTAACTGTTCCAGTGCAGGCTGAAGCTGTCTTCATCCTCGTCTACATGGCCGGATATGGTGATGAGATTGACCTGCAATTCCTGCAAGTCATACGGGCGGCCCAGTTCTTCCTCGACGGTCTGGCGGCGGATGGTGAGCCGTCCCGGCGCGTCGATCTTGACCATCGCCGGTTCGCGGTTGACCACCGCCGCCGGGTTGTCGCGGACGATGGCGTCGATAATCGGACGCGTTTCTTCATTGGCCTGCAAGGCGATAAATACGGTCGACATGGTCTTTTCCTCAGAGTTGAATACCGGTTTTGGCGAGCCGCGTCTTGAAGGCGGCCATCTCCTCGTCGACCACGGCGGTGGCATCGCCGCCCAGCGCCAGCGCGGCGACGGGCAACAGGGCGCTGGCGGCGCGGGCGCTCCACGCTTTTGTCCAGTCGCAGAGGAGCGCGCGGTTATGCTCCGATTCAGCGGCGGCGGTTTTCAAAACGGCATCGACCCATTTCTGGGTTTCGACCGACCAGTCGCTCATGAACTGCGTCAACATGGCGACGGCGGAAGCGCCTTGCGGCGACAGGAAATCATCAACGATGCGCCCGTAAACCAGCGGGTAGAGCAAACCGTCCAGGGCGGCGTTCTGGGCGACGAACAGTTCGAACGGATCGCGCACCATGAGGCTGTCTTCGATATAACGGCGCAGCGGCTGCCATGCCGCGCCATCGACCCAGGCGGCCTTGCCCGCGTCCAGCGCCGCAGTGTCGCCCAGCAGCAGCCCCAGGCGGGAGAGGTATTGGGCAATGCCGAGGTTATCCATGGCCTGAAACATGCAGGCTTGCGTAAAGATAGCGGCATAGCCGTAGCCGCAGATGAATGAGTTGTTCATGTTGGCCCCCCAGGCGGCGTGGCGCAGGGGAATCAGCACCTCGAGCGTGGTCGCCTTGAGGGCGGCGGACATCGAATCAGCGAGGCCGCGCGATTCGATAAAGCTGAAATTGGCCTCCGTCGTCTCCTGCTGGCGGGCGCGGGCGATGGTCCAGGTGTTGTAGTAATACTGGCGCGGGTCTTTCAGGGCGTGCCAGTCGGCCATGACGATTTTGCTGATGGCTTTGTCGTAAATCTGCTGATCGGGATCCCAGGTCGGGCGGTAGTGCAGATTTTCTTCCGCCTGAATGTCGTAGCTGCCCTCCTGATAGCGGGAAGCCGGTTTGTCGCCGAAGCGCCACGCCAGATGATCGAAAGTCTGGCGGCGCGGGGTGATGTTGACCGTTCGCAGGTCGATTTGCATGGTGTGTCTCCCTTCTCGGTTACTTGAAACGAATCCGGGTGGCGTCGGCCAGACGCCAGTCCCAGTCGCTGTCGCTCACTTCTGCCGGGCGCGGGGGCAGGATCTCGACATGGTTGACGGCGCAAAATTCGGCGTAGGCTTCCCGGCTCAAAATCATTTCGAGAAAAATCTCCGGCTCGCCGATGGCGAAATCAAATTCGACGAAGCCATTGCCTCTTTCCCCCCGCCAGCGGACGAAACGCCGCCGCGTATCGAGCGGCGTTTCGTTCTCGGCTGTCATGGCTGGCGTCTCAACTGACGACGGTGAGGAAGGTTTCATGCAGCTTCCTCTGCGGATAATCGAGACCCGGCCCCAATTCGTCGAAAGTCCAGGTCAGCGTCTGGTAATCCGGGTAGGGCTGATAGCCGCCCATGTAAGTCTCGAAGCGATTGCCGGACGGATCCCAGGCGTAAATCGTGCAGCCGCGCGTGATGCCGTGGCGGGTCGGGCCAATGTCGATCGGCACCTTGTTCATCGACATGATGTCACCGGCCCGCAGCACCTCCTCCCAGCTCTCCAGGAGGAAGGAGCAATGATGCAGCTTGCCCGGTTCGGCATGTTCGACAAAGGCGATGTCATGCACCTTGTGCGAACACGACAGCCAGATCGCCACATTGCCCTTGCCGTCCGGCGTCAGCACCCGCTCGACGAGGAAGAAGCCCAACACCTCGGTGAAAATCTTTTGCACTGCGGCGATGTTGGGGCCATAGAGCAGACCGTGGTCAAAGCGGATCGGCGCGATGCCGCGCTCGGAATTGGCGTTCCACGGCCTCGGGTTGACCATGTCGAGGCCATTGCCGACGCATGTCTTGTCGGCGTACAGCTCGATCAGATGGCCGGAAGGAATCTCGAAACGGACGCGCTCACCGGTCTCCAGCAAGTCCCCCGCCGGAATGCGCTCGGTTTTCAGGCCATAGGCCCGGAGGTCAGCATCGAGCTTGTCCAGCGTGGCTTTATCGAGCACCTTGAAGGCGAAGAAATCAATCCCGGCGCGATCCGCCTGACGAATAATCAGGCTGTTGTGGTCGCGCTCATCCCAGCATTTGAAATAAACCCGCCCCTGGGTATCGCGGCCCGTTTCGACCAGCCCCAGAACGTCACGATAAAAATGGATGCCTTCTTCCAGATCAAGTACGCGGATTTGCGCATGTCCGGGACGCATAACACCAACCAATGCCATTTCAGTCTCCTCGTTGTTGTGCCGCAAAAAAATGGGTGCAACTGTCTTTTGCCGGGGCCAAAAGCGAGCGTTTGATCGGCCCCGACACTTTCAATTTCAGGTCACTCATGGGAAAGATGCGGCAAGCGAGAACCCGCCCCGCCTTTTCATCCGCCGCATCGACATGTGCCCGGCTCATCGCCTTTTTCCTGAAATCGCCCGCCAACACTTCAATTCGGCAAACCCCGCAGGCGCCGCCCCGGCAGCCCAGGGGAATCTCCCGGCGGCCCAGTTTGAACATGCCCTCCAGCACCGAGCTTTCGGCGTGACAGGGAAAGGTTTCCCCGGTTTCGTCGATGGTGATCTGGAAGGTGGACACGGTTTTTCCTCAAGCTGCCAGATTCATAATCCGCGAATACAGATTCCTGAATCCCTCGTCGAGATCGGCGTCGAACCGGGGGTCGCCGTTTTCGGCGAAGGCGGCGTGAATCACCGCCCAGTCTTCTTGCCGCAGATGTTCGCGGGCGGCGGGCAGAATCACGTTTTCCTCCAGATTCATGTGCGCCCACAAGGCTTCGGCAAACACCCTGGCCGCCGCCGCGACAGCGGCCAGCGTTTCGGTATTGGCCGCCTCTCCATAACGCTCGACCGCCGCCGCCAGCGCCCGCACCTGCGGACCGCTCTCGGCGTGCTCGGCGCGCAAGGTATTGAGCGCCTCGTCAAAAGCCGAAGTGCGGGCTTTGAGGCGGGCAAACAGATAGGCCTCTTCCTTGGGGTGATGCACACGCTCAGGAAAGGCGTCGATATAACGCACAATAGCCCGGAGCAGCGCCGTGTCGAGCGGCGTCTTGCCATCCTCGGCCTCGTCCATGAGATGCTGCAAACCGCGCACCACGGCGGCGAGCGAACGGTGCTCGTCCTGAATAATGGCGATCGCCGCATGTTTCTCGCGCTCGCGCTGGTTGCTCTGAACCGTGGCGACGAGCACCGGCAGGGGCGTATTGGCCAGCACCTTCTGCGTCTGCGAACCGACCATCAAACCGCGCACGCCCTTGACGCCGCGCGACCCCATGAAGATCAGATCACAACCCGCTTCCTCCGCCGCCTTGATGATCGCCGCGTAGGGCCGGTCACTGGTGACGGCCTTTGTAGCGCAGTCGACGCCCGCTGTCCGGGCCGCCAGTTCGGCCTTTCTGAGCAGCCCCCTGGCATCGCCAGCGACATTATCGGCATAGGCTTCCGGGGCTACCGAGCGCAACAGCGCGCCAAAATGGCTCGCCGCGAAATCGGCCTGGGCGGTAAAGAAGGTGATGCGCGCGCCGAGCACGGCGGCAAAAGCCACCGCCTGCGAGATGATTTCCGCCGAGAGCGGCGAACCGTCGAGAGGAACCAGAAGATGTTTGTACATGGCGCCCTCTCAGATCACGACCGCCGGCTTCGGCCGCAACAGGAAATGCCCGAGGGCGGGCAGCAGAATCAAGGCCCCCAACATGTTCCAGACGAACATGAAGGCGAGCAGGATGCCCATATCGGCCTGGAACTTGATCGGCGAAAAAGCCCAGGTCGCCACGGCGATGCCGAGCGTCACCCCGGTCAGCACCACCACCTTGCCGGTAAAGAGCAGCGCCTTGTAATAGGCTTCCGACAAACTCAACCCGGCCCGCAACTGAGCCAGCGTCACGGTCAGCACATAGAGGGCGTAATCGACGCCAATGCCGACCCCCAGCGCGATCACCGGCAGCGTCGCCACCTTGACGCCGATATTGAGCCAGACCATCAAGGCCTCGCACAGCACCGAGGTCAGCATCAGCGGCAGGACGGCGCAGACCACCGCCCGCCACGAGCGGAAGGTGACAAAGGCGAGCACGATGACGGCGAAATAAACGAGAATCAGCATCTCGCTATTGGCTTTCTTGACCACGATGTTGGTCGCCGCCTCGATCCCGGCGTTGCCCGCCGCCGAAAGAAAGCGGATCTGGTCGCTGTCGTTGGCGGCGGCAAAGGCTTCGACCGCGCCGACCACACTAGTCAAGGTGTCGGCTTTGTGATCCTTGAGATAGGCATAGACCGTCAACAGGTCGCAGTTCTGGTTGAACAACTCCCGTGGGGCGCGGGTGATGATGGAATTCAGGACATCCTGGCTGCGCGGAACCTCATACCATTTCAAGCTGCCTTCATTCAAACCCGCCGCCGAGAGCTTGGCCAGAGCCGCCAACGATGTGGTCGTCTCAACGCCGGGCAAGGCCTGCAATTCGCGCTCCAGGGCGTCAACCGCCATGATCGTGTCGTAATGGGCGCAGTGGAATTGCGGCGTTTTGACCATGACGATATAAACATCCGAACTCGCCGCGTAATTGGCGACCATGAAGGCGTTATCCTGGTTGTAGCGGGAAGACGGTCGTAGTTCCGGCGCTCCCTGGCCGGTATCGCCAATTTTCAGATTAAAACTCGTCACCGTCCCGAATACAGCGAGGATGACCGCGATGGTCAGCGCCATCTGCGCCCACTTCCTCTGCGTAAACAGATCAAGAAAAGCCCAGAAAGGATGTTTGCCGTGCGCCGCGTCGCCCGCTTCGGCCAGCTCGGCCCGCAGGCTGCGCCGGGCCGCTGCGGCGCTGACGCCGGTGTAGGAGAGCAGGATGGGCAGCAAAATGAGATTGGTGAAGATGAGGACGGCGACGCCGATACTCGCCGTAATGGCCAAATCCTGAATGACCTGGATTTCGATCACCATGAGCACGGCGAAACCGACGGCATCGGCCAGCAGCGCCGTTACCCCGGCGAGAATCAGGCGGCGGAAGGTAAAGCGGGCGGCAACCAGTTTGTCGGTGCCGCGCCCGATGTCCTGCATGATGCCGTTCATCTTCTGCGCCCCGTGGCTCATGCCGATGGCGAAGATGAGGAAGGGCACGAGCACCGAGTAAGGATCGAGTTCAAAACCGAAAGTCGGCAACAGGCCGAGCAGCCAGACAACAGCCACCACCGAGCAGGCGACGACGAGGAGCGTGCTGCGGACGCAGCGGGTGTAGCCGTAGAGGACGAGGGTGCAGATGGCAATGGCGATGGCGAAGAAAACCAGCACCTGTTGCAAGCCGGTGAGCAGATCGCCGACGACCTTGGCAAAGCCGGTGATGTGAATCTTGATGTCGTCGGTTTCGTATTTCTCGCGCAGTTCTTCGAGACGCTCCGAGAGCGCGCCGTAGTCGATGCGCTCGCCGGTATCATTGACGCGCTCTTGCAGCGGGACGAGGACGATGCTCGATTTGAAATTGGCGGCGATCAACTGACCGATTTCGCCGGAGCGTTCGACATTGACCGCCACCTGCTCGATGCTCTGTGGCGAGCCGTCGTAGTCGTCGGGAATCACCGGGCCGCCGTCCAGCCCTTCTTCGGTGACGCCCGTCCAGCGCACGGCGGGCGTCCACAGGGATTTCATGTAAGGGCGGTCGACGCCGGGGTAGAGAAAAACCGCGTCGTTGATTTGGCGGACGACATCGAGATAAGCGGCGTCAAAAATCGTGCCGTTCCGGGTTTCGATGGCAATGCGCAGCGTGTTGCCGGCGCCGGCAAGCTGCGCCTGGTTGTCGAGAAAGTTGGCGATGTAGGCGTGCCGGGTCGGAATCATCTTTTCGAAAGCGGCATTGAGTTTCAGGCGGCTGGCCTGAAACCCCAGAACGACCGTGACCGCGAGACAGATGAGGACGATGACGAGACGGTTGTTGAACAGGAGGCGTTCGGCCAGCGAACCGGATTGCGGGTCAAAATCGGCTGCCGCGACGGGACTGGCAGGGCGCGCCGGGGCCAAACTCATTTTTTGGCTTCCGCGTTGAGGGTTTCTGGAGGAATACGGGCCGGGCCGCGCTGGGTGGCGACCACCAGACCGCCGTCAGCGGCCTCGACGACGCCGGTGGCGGCATTGATCTTGCCGCTGGCGAGCAGCGCAAAGGTCGCCCCGTCATCACTGCTCAAAAGAATGCGTCCGGCTTCGTCGACTACAGCGAGACGGCCATCCTTCATCCGCGTCCCGGCAGTGAGGGTGACCGGCGGGCCGAAATCGACCTTGTGCCAGTTGACGCCATCGTCCAGCGAGCGAAAGGCGTTGCCGCGCAGACCGAAAACGAGGATGGCATGGTCAGGAGCGACCAGTTCGCCAAAGAGGGTACCGGGATAGGTGAAGGGGATTTTGGCAAAAGGCCGCCCGGCAGCGGGCGATTTGAGGAGCAAGCCTTGTTCGCCGACCAGCATGAGGCCGCCGTCAGCGCCGATGGGGGTGATTTTGTAGAGGTGGCGGCTCTCAGGGTTGTCGATCTGACCGATCAGCGACTGCCAGCTTTGACCGCCATCGCGGGTGCCAAAGGCAAGGCCATAAGCGCCGACGACGAGGCCATTTTGCGCATCGGTAAAGAGCACGTCGAGAAAGGGTTTGTCGGCGCCGTCGTCGATGAGACGCCGAGCGTCTCGCTGGCGGCGGGTGGGGGCGCTGGCATTTTCAACAGCGGCGGTGGCGGTGGTGGCGGCATCGGCGGCGGCGGCTTCAATGGCGGCGGCTTGTTTGCCGTCGAGTTGTTTCTCCCAAGTCTCGCCGCCGTCGGTGGTTTTAAGCACCATGCCGCTGTGACCGACGGCCCAGCCGACGTCGGCGCTGATGAAGCTGACGGCGGTCAGAGCGACGCTGGTCGGCGCCGCCTTGGCTTGCCGCCAGTCCTGGCCATTGTTGTCGGAAAGCAAGACCGTGCCGCGCTCGCCAACGGCGACCAGACGCTGGCCCGCCGCCGCGACCGCCATCAGCACGGCGCTTCTGGCCCGCTCGTTTTGTCCGGCAGGCGTATCCATGAGATCCGCCCTGACCGGAGCCGCCTGACCTGGCCGGACGAAGCCCAGAGCGGCCAGAATGGCAACGGCAAACAGCCAGCGCGACGCTTTGAGACATACGATCATTGAGGCAATACCCTATAGACCCACAATTGAATACACCGTTCGGGCTGAGCTTGTCCCTTCGATAAACTCAGGACAGGCGAAGCCCGGTCTCCGCACCGCCCGACAAGCTCAGGGCGAACGGTCATTGAGATGCAACAGTTCAAGTTCAATATTGAGTTGCCGGTTTAATAAAACACAACGGGTTTACCAACCCCCTCTCCCTCTATGGGAAAGGAGGTCTGCCGAGGGGAAGGCAGGGCCGTCCGCTTCCTTAGCGGCTGGCATCAGCCGCCACCGCGTCGCCGGTAAAATAGGTTTCACTCTTGCGCGGCACGATCCTGAAATCTTCGTCGTTGAGCGCCTGGATCACGCTCACCGTGTTGGCCTGCAAGTTGAAAACAACAGCGGTCTTCATCATCGTACCCGGCAGATCGGGTACCACGAAGGGCGTCACCTGAGTCGTTCGCCACAATTTGCCTTCGGCGTCATAGCCATCCATCAAGGCGATCAACCAGGTATCTTCATCCAGGTAATAACGGCGTTTGGGCACGGCATGGCGCTTGCCCGGCACGACCTCCGCCTCGACCACCCAGACGCGATGCTTTTCCCAGCGCACGACATCCGGATTGAGATGGTGCTTACCGATGGCGTCGTCGAGCTTCGCGCCGATGAAGCCGTTGTTGTTGTACGGAATGAGCATTTCCTTCTTGCCGATCAGCTTCCATTGAAAGCGGTCAAGCGCCCCGAACAGGCCCTGCACTTCATCGAAATAATTGGCGCCTGAGGCCACGAAATCCGGCGTGTCGTAGGCCACCGTCGGCGCGCGGCGCACGCGCCGCTGGCCAACCAGATATTGCCAGGCCTGGCGAGCCTGTTTCATGTCGATGCTGTCACGGATGACCAGCGATTCGCCCGCCTTGAACGGCGGCTCCAGGGTGTTGAAGCGAAACATCGCATATTCCCCGGACCAGCTTTCTGGCGTAGCGTCCTTGTAATACTGCGGATACTGGAAGGCAATCTCGTTGCGGGTGGCCAGCGTCCTGTTGCCATCGGCGGTCAGGACGAGATTCTTGAAACGGTATTCGATGGATTCCGCTTCAAGACGCATCAGGAAATTCCACATCACCTCAACGCCTTCCTTGGGTATCGGAAAAGGCGTGCCGCCGACGCAGCCTTCGAGGGAATAGCCGCCGTCCTTGGTCTTGCAGCGCGTGGCGTTCTTGAACACGTTGTTATAAACCATCTGCGGCGCGGCGGCGGTGCGATGGCTGGGGTACACATCGAGGCGGAAGCTGTCAGGGTATTTCGCCAACAGCGCCTTGACCCCGTCCGAGAGCACATCGCCATATTGCGCGGCATTCTTGGCCGTAACCTGGTAGAGCGGTTTTTCGTCGGCGAAAATCTGCGCCGGAATGACGCCGAGCTTCTTGCCCGGTAGCGGCTTGGTGACGCCGCCCGTCCATTCCGGGATGCTACCGTCCTTGTTCCCCGCTTTTTCCGCGCCCAGCGGCGTCAGCGTGGTTTTCAAGGCTTCCGCCTCGGCGGCGCTGACGGCGGCGTCAGCGCCGGTCGCAACCAGCATCGCGGCGGCAAGGGCGGCGTACAGGATGTTCTGTTTCATCATCAAAAATCTCCTCGATCGTTGTTTTTAGAAAGTCCGCTGGATGGACAGGGTCACGAAGTCCCGGTCGCGGTGAAAGTTCTTGTAGGACAGCGTCGGCGCGTCGGCGTTGTAGCGGATGACTGAACTCGCGTCGCCAAAGTAATGGGTGTAGTTGAAGCCCATCTGCCACGTCTTCATGTACTCGCCCTTCAAGCCGATGCTGATGTTGCCGCCATGCTCGGGGGGCATCAAAGCGGCCACCCCGGCCACCGACGAGCGGCCATCAATGCCGTAGCCGACGCCGATCGGCACTTGCAAATCAAGGCCGGGCAAGACCTGGAAATATTCCGGCTGAAAAACGAACTGGATGGCCGTGGCGCTCTTGGTAGCCAGGGGATCGAGACAGCGATCCGTGCAGGTCGGGCTGTATTTCTGGCCCTTGGTCATTTTCAGGCGCTGGTTATAGGCCAGTTCGGCCACCAGGCTGGCCCCTTCCCACAAGGGCGTCGCGCCAAAGACGGTAATGGTCGACAGGTTGAAGTGCAGGGTTTCGCCAACCGGATAAGCCGGATTGCCGCTGTTGTTGTGGTTGGCGTTGGCCCAAACGGCGGTCACGCCGCGCGCCACCAGCGGCATGTCCTTGCGCCAGGACAGTTCGGCGGACAGACTGGTTTCGCCGACCAGGGTGCTGACGCTGGCACCGAAGGTCTTGATCTTTTCGGCATAGACCATCATGTAGTCGCCGACGTCAACGCCGGTGGCAATCGGGCCGCGGGCATCGTGGCCTGCCCGCACATAGAACTGCGGCATCTTGTCGTGGAACTGGGCGGCGTAGAGACCGAATTCATAATCCCCGGTCTTGTATTTGACCTGCATCCCGCCCTGGCCGGAATCATCGGCTTCGATGTCCTTGGTGCGATGAACCGAGAGAATCCCGCCCGCGCCGTCCGGCCCCAGGAGGATGTTCTGACCGCCCGAATCGGCAAAGTCGGCAAAGCTGAAATAGCTGCCCGCGCCAGGAATCCGGCTCTTTTTGAACTCGAATTGATAGTAAGCGCCGAACGAAACCTGCGGATTAATCTGCACCACGGTGGAAATCTGCTTGACCGGCATGGCGATTTCCTTGAACTGCGAATTGGGCACCGACAGCGCCCGCACCAGATCAAGCGGCGTTTGCGCGGCGGCGATGCCGTTGTAGCCAAAGAACAGCGATTCGCCCATCAACTGAGTGAATTGACCGGCCTTGACGTTGACGCTCATATCGCCCGGCTCGAACGTCCCGTAGACGAAGGCGTCGCGGAACTCGGCTTTTCTGCCGTGCAAGTCGCGAGTGCCTTCGGGGAACTTGTCGTATTTGACCGATTTGTAGTTAACCAGCGCCCCGCCCAGCGCCCCGTCGTTGTCGTTGCCGTGGTGATAGACATCGTCATACCAGGCGGCGGCGCTGACCCGGAAACCGATCTTGTTCTGGTAACGGAAATCAAATTCCGACAACCAGTCGAGACGGTTCGTAATCATCGAACCCTTGTCGAAATTCATGTCGCCGTCGTTGGTGTTGATCTGCGGCCCCAGCGAATTGTCGGCCACCTTCGAATCAACCCCGCGCACCCGCCAACCGGCGCTGTACTTGAAGGTATTGTCCCAGGACATTTTGACATCGGGATTGCCGACATCAAAGGTGAATGCCTGGGCCGCGCCGGTTATCATCAGTACGCCGAGCGCGCCCGCGATGGCGTGATGGAAGGCGCGGCGGGCGAACCTCGCCTGCTTGCTCTGTTTCCTCATTGACTCCTCCAGATTTATTAAAAAAGCAGTTCAGCAACCGCATGTTTGTTCTGTGAGCGTCAATTTATGCAGGCCGGTCAAGACCGTCCAATACCATGTAACAACAATCTCCATACTCTACGAGTATGATATGGAAATTTTCTATACTCGAATTTTTGGAAAGCCGTGGATCTCCGCCATCTCAAATACTTCATCGCCGTCGCCGAAGAACAGAACGTCGGCCGCGCCGCGCTGCGCCTGCACATCTCCCAGCCGCCGCTGACACGGCAGATCCATCAACTGGAAGAAGAACTCGGCGTCCAGCTATTCATCCGCACGCCGCGCGGCGTCGAATTGACCCAGGCCGGGGAGTTGTTTCTCGACGAGGCGCGCAATATCCGCTCCCTCGTCGAACAAGCCGTCGAGCGCACCAAACGCGCCGGGCAAGGGAAGCTGGGACGGCTCGACATCGGCATTTTCGGCACCGGCATCCTCGACGTGATTCCCAAGCTGCTCCAACGTTTTCGTGACACACACCCGGATGTCAAGGTGGTGATTCATGCCCTCGGCAAAAACGGACAGATCGAGGCGCTACGGCAAAAGCGCATCACCATCGGCTTTAACCGGATGCTCGCCCCGCAGCCCGATCTCTCCAGCGAACTGATCGCCCAGGAGCCGCTCTTTCTTGCCGTCAATGCCGAAGGTCACCCCTTGAGCGAGCAACAGCCCGTCTCCTTCATGGAACTGGCCAAATACCCGCTGGTGGCGTTTCCAGCGAGCGGACGACCGAATTTCGTCGATCACATCGTCGAACTCTGCCGCGCCAGAGGCTTCACACCGGAAATTTCGCAAATCGTCGGCGACGCCGTGACCGGCCTCGCGCTGGTCGCTGGCGGTTTCGGCATCACCCTCGTGCCCAAATCCGCGACCACGCTCAAACTACCGGGCATCATCTACCGCCCCTTCATGGATGCGTCATTCGCCACCGTAGACATCAGTTGCATCTACCGCAGCGAAGACCAATCGCCGATCCTTCAGGCCTTTCTCGCGGTCATTCGGGCATTTCGGGAACAGCAGGCGGAGGAATGACGCAACCGGCGCGGCAATCCCGCCAAGACGACGCCCAGCCGATAAAGACTGCGGCGCTCAGACCGTCCCCGTGGCGGGTTTTTCTTTTCAGGCGGCGCTAGCGCCGCCTGCGCGTTGAACGCCATCGAGCAATACCGGCGGGCCGTGTGATGCATCAGGCGACGGCCAACTCGTCGGCCCATTGCGGATGTCTGGCGATCAATGTCACCAGTGCTTTGACCGCGCCGGGCGGCGAAAAGCGCCCCTGCTCCCAGCCGCGCAAAGTTGATAGCGGTGTGCCGATGCGTTGGGCGAATTCGCTTTGCGACAGACCTGTTGCCTTCCGCGCTTCTCGCAACAGGATTTGTTCCGGCGTTGTGACGCGGCCAATCTCGCCCCTCTTCAACTGTCCAAGCGACTCGCGCAAGCCGGGGATAGGACAGCCTTCGTCCGCCTCGCAGGCCGCCGCAACCGCCTCCACGTCGAGGTCGGCGAATTCGCTTAGGTCGATGATTGGTTTTTTCTTCATGGCTGCTCCTTCATATTTACAGTTTGTTAATATCGTGCGCAGGCATGTTTTCCTTGTCGGATTTGGCGTAGATCGCCGCCAAGACTACCAGTTCACGCGCCGCAAGATGGTAGTAAATCACGCGCACACCGCCGCTTTTGCCACTGCCCGCCCGCCCCCATCGCACTTTTCGAGCGCCTTTCGCACCGGGAATGAGGTCCCCCGCATCAGGATTTTTCGCCAGCCAAAAGGTGAAGACTTCATACTCGGATTCGTTCCAGATTGCCATCGCCTGTTTGGTAAATGCGGGTAGTTCAACGATTGTCCTCATGTCACTATGGTGAGTGAATCACGCACTTATGTCAACGCCCATTTGACACCTGCCGCTCTCGTGGCGGTTTTTTGTTTGGTGGCTTCCCGTGGAAGTATTGACCACCGCGAGGTACACAGGAGGTACACGAAGCCGGAAAAGCAAAAGGCCAACCCTTTCAGGCTGGCCTGATTGCTTGATTTTATTGGTGCCGGAAATAGGAGTCGAACCTACGACCTTCGCATTACGAATGCGCTGCTCTACCAACTGAGCTATTCCGGCGCGGGCCGCGTTATTACTGGGGGATGACGCTGATTTTCCGGTCAATGGCGGCGACAGGCGTAGAATTGTAGCCTTTTCACCGCCGCCGAGGCAACCTGACCCGCTCCGATGAACCTTCTGCGCGCTCTTGCCACGGTCAGCGCCATGACCTTGTTGTCGCGGATTCTCGGTTTTGTCCGCGATTTCGTGATTGCCCGCGCTTTTGGCGCGGGGGTGGCGACGGATGCTTTTTTTGTCGCCTTCAAGCTGCCCAATCTGTTGCGGCGGATGTTTGCCGAAGGGGCGTTTTCGCAGGCTTTCGTGCCAATTCTGGGGCAGTACCAGAATAACGCGCCCGCCGAAGAAACGCGCCGTCTGGTCGATCACGTCGCCACCGTGCTGTCGCTGGCGCTGTTCGTCATCACGGCCATCGGCATTGCCGCCGCGCCGTTTCTGGTCTGGATTTCGGCACCCGGTTTCAGCGCCGACGCGGGCAAGTTTGAATTGACGGTGGCGCTGACCCGCATCACTTTCCCCTACATTCTGTTCATGTCGCTGGTGGCGCTGGCGGGCGGCATTCTCAATACCTGGAGCCGCTTCGCGCTGCCCGCCCTGACGCCGACGCTGCTCAATCTGGCCTTCATCGGCATGGCTTTGTTCGCCACGCCGTATTTCGATCCGCCGGTGCTGGCGCTTGGCTGGGCGGTGTTTCTCGGCGGTTTGCTGCAACTGGCGATACAGATTCCGGCCTTGAAAAAAATCGCCATGCTGCCGCGTCTGCGGCTCAACTGGCGGGCGGCCTGGGCTGATCCCGGCGTCCGCCGCATCGTCGCGCTGATGGGGCCGGCGCTGATTGGCGTCTCGGTCGCCCAGGTCAGTTTGCTCATCAATACCGTGTTTGCTTCTTTTCTCGCCCACGGCAGCGTGTCCTGGCTGTATTACGCCGACCGCCTGATGGAGTTTCCCTCCGGCCTTTTGGGCGCGGCGCTCGGCACCATTTTGCTGCCCTCGCTGTCGCGCTGCCACGCCAGGGGCGACGGGCAGGAATACGCCAGACTGCTCGACTGGGGCCTGCGCCTGACCTTGCTGCTGGCGCTTCCCGCCGCCGTCGGTCTGGCGCTCCTGGCGGCGCCGCTGATTGCCACCCTGTTTTATCACGGCGCTTTTTCGGCAGCCGATGTCCTCGCTACCCGTCAGGCGCTGGTCGCCTACGCCGTCGGGCTGACCGGGCTGATTCTGGTCAAGGTGCTGGCTCCCGGTTTTTACGCCCGGCAAAATGTGCGGACGCCGGTGCGCATCGCGCTGGTGGCGCTGTTCGCCACACAGTTGATGAACGCCGTGTTCATCTTCGGCTGTCAGCTTGGCCATGCCGGTCTGGCGTTGTCGATCAGCCTCGCCGCCTGTCTCAACGCCGCGCTGCTCTATCGCGGTTTGCGTCGTCACGGCATTTACGCGCCCTTGCCGGGCTGGCCGTCCTTTTTGCTCAAACTGGCCGCCGCCGTCGCCGTCATGGCCGTCGCCCTGTGGTTCGGCATGGGCGAGGAAAGCGCCTGGTTGCAAAAGAACGCGCTCGACCGGACAATCCACCTTTCATGGCTGGCGCCGCTTGGGGCCACGGCTTATTTTGCGACACTCTGGCTGCTTGGCTTTCGTCTGCGCGATTTCAGACGCCGGGCCGCCGACTGAAAGGAGAGATGGCGATGCGTCTGACCAGTGAGAGCTTCACCGACGGCCAACGGATTCCCGGCGACTACGCTTTCTGTAATCCCGATCCGGCCCATCACGTCTGCCTCGGCAAAAATCTCAATCCACAACTGGCCTGGCAGGACGCGCCCGCCGGGACGCGCTCGTTTGCCGTCATCTGCCACGACCCCGACGTGCCGAGCCAGGGCGACGATGTCAATCAGGAAGGGCGCAGCGTGCCGGCCTCGCTGCCGCGCGTCGATTTTTTCCACTGGGTTCTGATCGACCTGCCCGCCACGCTGAGCGCCATTGCCGCCGGAGAATACAGCCACGCCATCACGCCGCGCGGCAAATCCGGCGCACCAGCGATGAATGGCAGTCGTCAGGGCGTCAACAGCTACACCGACTGGTTCGCCAGCGACAACGACATGCGCGGCGACTATTACGGTTACGACGGCCCCTGCCCGCCGTGGAATGACGAAATCCCGCACCGCTACGTGTTTACCGTGTATGCCCTCGACCTTGAGCGGCTGCCGCTGACCGGCCGCTTCGGCGGCCCGGAAGTCCGCGCCGCAATGGCCGGTCACATTCTGGCCGAAGCCAGCCTGACCGGCATTTATACGCTCAATCCGGCGTTGCTGGGTTAGGGGCTATTAGGACGGTTTTCACTCAAATGCTTACACTCCACTCCCGTTCGGGCTGAGCTTGTCCCTTCGATAAATTCTCTCTCCGCACCGTCCTTCGACAAGCTCAGGACGAACGGGTGGTGGGAGTTGCCCGCCTCAAGCTGACGGCACGGGTTGACGGGCGGCGACCAGTCCCGGAATCTGGCTGGCCGGGACTGCCGGGCTACAGTAGAAGCCCTGGTAGGCGTCGCAGCGGAGTTGGCGCAGGAATTCGAGTTGGCCTTCGGCCTCGACGCCTTCGGCGATGACCTGGTGTTCGAGTTCGGCGGCGATGCCGATGACCATGCGGACGATGGCCGCGTCGTTGGCGCTGGTTTCGAGATCGCGGACAAAGGTGCGGTCGATTTTGATCTTGTCGATCGGAAAGCGTTTGAGATAGGCCAGGCTCGAATAGCCGGTGCCGAAATCGTCAATCGAGATGTTGACGCCGACCACCTTGAGCGCGTCCAGGAGCCGCACGACGCGCTCCGGGTCTTCGACGAGGACGCTTTCGGTAATTTCCAGTTCGAGATACCTCGCGGCAAGGCCCGTCCGTTCGAGCGCGCCCTTGACCAGCCCGACGATGTCGGCGCCGAGGAACTGGACCGCCGAGAGGTTCACCGCCACGACCTTTGGCGACATGCCCGCTTCTTGCCAGGCTTTGTTCTGGCGGCAGGCTTCTTCCAGCACCCAGGCGCCGATCGGCAGGATCAGGCGGCTTTCTTCGGCAACCGGGATGAAGCGGACCGGCGAGATGGCGCCCAACTCCGGGTGCGTCCAGCGCAAAAGGCTCTCAAAACCGACAATCTGGCCGTTGTGGAGATCAACCTGCGGCTGGTAATACACTTCCAGTTCGCCGCGCGCCAGCGCGCCGCGCAGGGCGCTCTCAAGGCGCAGGCGTTCGGCCATGCGCAGATTCATGTCAGTCGAGAAGAAGCGGAAGTTGCCCTGCTCCATCGCGCGCGCCTGGTGCAGCGCGGCGTCGGCATTTTGCAAGAGGACGGCGACCTCGCTACCGTCGACGAAAAGGCGGCAAATACCAGCGCTGGGGCTGAGCACGATGTCGCTGTCTTCAACCTTGATCGGCTGGGCCAGATTGTCGAGCAGCCGCTTGATGAAAGTATCGGGGTTGTCCGGCAGCTTCTTTTCATCAAGCAGAACGGCAAAGAGATCGCCGCCAAGCCGTCCCAGCATGTGGTTTTCACCGAGCGAGCGACCCAGGCGCAGCGCCATCTGATGCAGGACGGCGTCCCCGGCGGCATGGCCGAAAGCGTCGTTGATCCGGTTCAACTGGTCGTCGAGGTCGATCAGCATCAACAGGCCCTGGCGGTCAGCCGCCAGCCACTCGTCAATGAAACGGGAAAATCCCTGGCGGTTCGGCAAGGCCGTGAGCGAATCGAAATGCGTCAGCAAATCAATGTGCGCCTCGGCGGCCTTGCGCTCGCTGAGATCGGTCAGAAACACCGACCAGTTGACCGGCTCGCCCGTCTCGTTGCGAATCGCCGAAATCCGGCAGGCAACCGGCAGCACGATGTCGTCCTTGCAGATCAGCCGTAATTCGCCCCGCCATTCCTCGGCGGCCAGCATGGCTGTCACGGCCTCTTCGTAAATCGCCTGATTTCTGAATTCAATGGCTTTCGACCCTGGACGCTGGCCTTTTACGTCCGCCAGTTCGTAGCCGGTCATGGTCGTAAACATGCGGTTGATGGTCAGCACCCGGCGCTCGCTATCAAGGATCAGCATGGCTTCGCTGCCGTAGTCGAAAAAGTGCGTAATCAGGCGCTGCCGCTCCTCGGCTGCGAAATGCTCGGTCAGATCGGCGGCGACGCCAGCCAGGCCGGTCAACTTGCCCGCCTCGTCATAGACCGGCGTGCGCGTGAACTGGAGCGGCCGTTTCTGCCCTTTGATCGTGAACCAGCCGAGCAGGCGCACCCGCTCGCCCCGGTGGTAGACCTCCAGTTGCGCCTGGCGCAGGCGCTCGGCATCTTCCGGAAAAAGATCGGCAACGGTACGGCCAATGATCTCCGCCATCGACCGCTCCAGGGATTGACAGAAGGCTTCGTTGACGGCGAGGAAGCGCCCTTCGTTGTCGAGCAGCCAGGCCATGTCGGGAACCGAATTAAGGAGGGCGCGCGACTGACGCGTTTTTTCTTCGTAAGCCCGGCTCATCTGCTCGCTCAGGGCCTCGATGGCGCGGTAGCGGCGCAGCCACAAACGTGCCATCGCCAGCGACATGGCGAGCAAGGCAAAGCCGAGGATGCCGTAGACGACGGCCCGGCTCCGCCACTCGGCCAGCACCTCGGTTTCAGACAGGCCAACGACAAAAACCAGGGGCAGATCGTCAACCTGCCGGTAGCTGTAGACCCGCTCTTGACCGTCGATCTTGGAGGTGTCGCGCAAGGCGCCGATCTTGTTGCCCGCCGCCAGCAGGGCCGGGATTTGACTGTGGCTCAGGCGCAGCTCCTGTTTCAGCCCTTGCGGCCAGCGGGCAAACAGGGTCATGTCGCTGCTCCACAGCGCCACGGTGCCTCCCGGCCCGACTTCAATACTCTGGTAGTAACGCTCAAAGTAACCGGCGCCCAGCGTCGCCACCACGATCCCGGCAAAATTGCCGTGATTGTCCTCGAGGCGGCGGGCAAAGACGATTACAGTCTCGCCGCTGACCCGCGACACGATCGGGGGCGAGATGACGAGATCGGTCTTTTTGCCGTCGCGCAGGCGAATGAAATAATCCCGATCGCCAATATTGGCGGTCGACAAGTGGCCGCTGGCGTCGTACAGATAGTTACCGTTGACGTCGGCGATACGAAAACTCGCCAGTTCGGGAAAGCCCACCTTGTGGCGGCGCAATTCGGCTTCCAGCACAGACCGGGGCTGGCGTTCCAGCACCGCCGTCTGAAACTGTGTGGTGATCACCAGAAGCTGCTGGTTGATCTGCCGGGTGGAAGCGAGGAAATGGCCTTCAAGCAAACTTGTCAGCGTATTGCCGAGATGCTCGGCCGAGTCCAGTTCGCGTTCCCGCGACTGTTGCAGGTCGAAGCCGACCCAAGCAATCAGGCTGGCAAAGATGGCGGCGATCAGCCCGCCGCCTAAACGCCAGGAAAGCCCACTTTTCATAAAGAAGACAAATTATATGACAAAAACAACATATTCGTTATTCTAGCACTCAAAAGTGCTTTGCATCGTCCTTCATCACAATTTTCCAAAAGCAGCGTCAAATTTGCCCCACGTCGTTAGAGTCTGTTCAAAATCTTTCCCATACGCCATCAATACCCGCTGCCGCAGGCGTCTCAGGCCCAGATGCGGGTCGCCCCGACGGTCGCCAGACCGAGCCAGGTCGCCGTCAGCGAACCGGCCAGATGCAGCGCGGCAAGGCCCATCGCCAGCCCCGGCTGGTTGGCCAGGAGGCGCTCGACGACTTCGGCGGAAAAGGTCGAAAAGGTCGTCAGCCCGCCGAGAAAGCCGGTGATGACAAACAACTTGAGGACGGGCGAGAGATCGGCATGAAGATGAAACAGGCCGACGGCGACGCCGACCAGATAACCGCCGATCACATTGGCCGCCAGCGTGCCGAGCGGCACGCCCAGCCACAGCGGATTGAGGAGAACGCCAAGCCCCCAGCGCAACCAGGCGCCAAGGACAGCGCCGCAACCGACCGCGACAAATCCGCTTCCCATGTTTTCTCCTTCTCCGAGGGCGGGAGGCTCTTGCCGCAAGCTCCCGACGGCGGATTCTAGCAATAGCCTGCCGACCATTCCCGAAAAACTGCGCCGACGGCAGCAAGCCGCCGATGCTAAAATTGAGGTTTCCTCGACAAAAGCCCGACGCGACCATCATGTTTGCTGCCTTGATGCCCAAAGAGGGCAAGTATTTCGACTACTTCAACGCCCACGGCGACCTGATCGCCCAGGGCGGCGTCACCCTGGCCCGGCTGATCGGGGCGCTGACCGACGGCGCTGGCGACGCCCAGGCGCTGGCCGATGAAATCGACGCCTTGGAGAACCAGGCCGACACGATCACCTACGATCTCCTGTCGCAACTGCACACCTCCTTCATCACGCCCTTTGACCGCGACGAAATCCACGGCCTCATCAACGGCATGGACAACATCCTCGATGTCATCCAGGACGTTGCCGAGGCCATGTCGCTCTACGACATCCATCGCATCCCCGCCGAAACGCGAGACATGGTCATCGCCACCGAACGCTGCTGCGCCAATATCTGCGCCATGGTCAAACTGCTGCGCGACATGGACAACGCGCCGACCATCCTCAAGCTGTGCCACGAAATCAACGACCTCGAATCGGAAGTCGACCGCCAGTTGCGGGTCGCCATGTCAAAAATCTTCCGCGAGGAGCCGGATGTCCGCGAGGTCATCAAGTTGAAGGAAATCTACCAGCTACTCGAATCGGTCACCGACCGCTGCAAGGATGTCGCCAGCACGGTCGAATCCATCGTGCTTGAAAATTCCTGAGCCAGGCCGATGGAAACCATGAGCATCAGCCTGGGGGTCGTCATCACGCTGGTCGCCGTAGCCTTGCTGTTCGATTTTATGAACGGCTTTCACGACGCCGCCAACTCAATCGCCACCATCGTCTCGACCCGCGTCCTGAAACCGCAGCACGCCGTGCTGTGGGCCGCCGGGTTCAATTTTCTCGCCTATTTCCTGTTTCACCTGAAAGTCGCGGCAACCATCGGCAAAGGCACCGTCGACCCCGCCATCGTCGATCATTACGTCATTTTCGGCGCCCTGATCGGGGCCGTCGCCTGGAATCTGATTACCTGGTATTACGGCATCCCCTCGTCGTCTTCGCACGCTCTGGTCGGCGGCCTGATCGGCGCGGCGGTCTGCAAGGCCGGGTTCGGCAGTCTGGTCAGCAGCGGCGTCCTCAAAATCATCGCCTTCATTTTCATCGCCCCCCTGCTCGGCTTTGCCCTTGGCGCGTTAATGATGATCGTCGTCTCATGGCTTTGCCGAAACATGACGCAGCGGAAGGTAGACAAATACTTCCGCCGCTTTCAGCTCATTTCGGCAGCCGCCTACAGCCTCGGCCACGGCGGCAATGACGCGCAGAAAACGGTCGGCATCATCTGGCTGATCCTGATTGCCGCCAATCTCTCCACCACCGACGCCGATATTCCCGGCTGGGTCGTGCTCGCCTGCTACACGGCAATGGGCTTCGGCACCCTGTTCGGCGGCTGGCGCATCGTCAAGACGATGGGCAACCGCATCACCAAACTGAATCAGGCGCGCGGCTTCTGCGCCAACAGCGGCGGCGCGTTTACGCTCTTTTTCGCCTCCTTTTTCGGCATTCCGGTATCGACCACCCACACCATCACCGGCGCCATCGCCGGCGTCGGGGCCACACACGGCGCCCGGCGGGTGCGCTGGGGCGTCGCCGGCGGCATCGTCTGGGCGTGGATTCTGACCATCCCATGCAGCGCCCTGATCGCTGGCCTCGCCTGGTATCTGGGGCGGCTGGTGCTGTAGCCAAAGCCCCTCTCGTAGGGCGGGTCTCGACCCGCCATCCAACATCAAATTGGATTTCCAACCGGCGGGTCAAGACCCGCCCTACTCCGCTCTCCCATCAAAGGAGAAGGGCGTATCGCTGCTAGAATGACGGCCTGCTATTTCGTCCCGCGCCACCACACGCCATGAGCCAAGAATCCAGTCCCGCCGCCCCGGCCAATTTCATCAAGAACATCATCGAAGCCGACCTTGCCGCGGGCAAGCACGCCCAGCGCCGTTGGGGCGGCAAGCCCGGCCCGGCGGCCGATCACGCCGGAGCGCCGCTTGATACGGCGAAAATCCGCACCCGTTTTCCGCCGGAGCCGAACGGCTACCTGCATTTCGGCCACGCCAAGTCGATTCTGCTCAATTTCGGCCTCGCCGAACACTACGGCGGCCGCTGCCATCTGCGTTTCGACGACACCAACCCGGAAAAGGAAGAACAGGAATACGTCGATTCCATCATCGAATCCGTCCGCTGGCTCGGCTGCTCGTGGCAGAGCGGCGGCGAGAACAATCTCTACTACGCTTCCGACTATTTCGACGAGATGGCGGCCTTTGCCGACTACCTGATCGCCGCCGGTCACGCCTATGTCGATAGCCAGACGGCGGAGGACATGCGCGCCAACCGGGGGACATTGACCCAGCCGGGCCGGGATTCCCCTTTCCGTAACCGCAGCGTCGCCGACAATCAGGAACTGTTCCGGCGCATGAAGGCCGGTGAATTTGCCGACGGCGCGCACGTCCTCCGCGCCAGAATCGACATGGCCGCGCCCAATATCAACCTGCGCGACCCGGCCATTTACCGCATCCGCCACGCCACGCACCACAACACCGGCGACCAATGGCGCGTCTACCCGATGTACACCTTCGCCCACCCGATCGAAGACGCGCTGGAGTGCATCACCCATTCCATCTGCACCCTCGAATTTGAAGACCAGCGCCCCTTCTACGACTGGCTGCTGGAGCGCCTGGCCGAAGGCGGCCTGGTGCAGCGCCCCTTGCCGCAGCAGATCGAGTTTTCGCGCCTCAACCTCACCTACATCGTCCTTTCCAAACGCAAACTGATCCAGTTGGTCGACGAAAAACACGTCGATAGCTGGGACGACCCCCGGATGCCGACGCTCGCGGGCGCTCGCCGTCGCGGCTACGCCCCCGCCGGATTCCGCCTCTTTGCCGAGCGCATCGGCGTCTCCAAAACCGACTCGCTGATCGACTACAGCCGCTTTGAAGACGCCCAGCGCGAGGTGATGAACGAGACGGACGAGCGCCGCGTCGCCGTCCTCGACCCCTTGAAACTCATCATCGACAACTACCCGGCAGGCCAGGTCGAGCAATGCCTCGCCCCCAACCACCCGCAACACCCCGAACGCGGCCAGCGCCCGCTGCCCTTCTCGCGCGAATTGTGGATCGAAGCCGAGGATTTTCAGGAAACGCCAGCCAAAGGCTTTCACCGCCTCACCCCCGGCAGCCGCGCCCGGCTGCGCTACGGCTACGTCGTCGAATGCACCGGCTGCGACAAGGACGACAGCGGCAAAGTCATCGCCGTCCATTGCCATTACCTGCCGGAAACCAAATCCGGCACGCCGGGGGCCGACAGCGTCAAGGTCCAGGGCAATCTGCACTGGCTCTCCGCCGCCCACGCCTACGCGGCGGAAGTCCGCCTCTTTGACCGCCTGTTTACCGTCCCCGCCCCCGGCGCCCGACGGGAAGGCGACGCCCCCGACCTTGAGCGCGACTTCCTCGCCGACATCAACCCGGCCTCGAAAACCCGCATCACCGCCCAACTCGAACCCAGCCTGCAAAACGCCCAGCCGGAACAACGCTTCCAGTTCGAACGCCACGGCTACTTCGCCGCCGACCGCCGCGACTCCCAACCCGGCCGCCCCGTCTTCAACCGCGTGGTGACGCTCAGGGATTCGTGGCAGGGCAAGGGGAACTGACATGGCCGGAAGCTGGGGCTGCCCGCATGAAGTCGATGATCGCTGCACCAAGATCAACAACCTGCCCTGCAATCCCGGCATGAAAGGCTGCGAACTGGCCGGACGCTATCGCTTTGCCGACGAGAGCAAGAATGAGCGGTATTGGGAGAAGAAGGCGCGGGAGCAGGCGGCGGACGGAAAAACGGCAGACAAACCGCGTTAGCGTTCAGAACGATGAATCGAAAATTGATCATATTTTCAGCTTTGGATTCGATAGTTCATGGTTTCCTTTGGGCTGTGTTTTGTGTCGTAATAGTGAGGCATTTCCATCTGGAGGCGTGGTGGTATGTCGTATGCCTCCTGCTGTTGACGCTTGAGATAGGATTACTGAACATTCATCAACGTATCACCTTTCCAGAATTAATCGCTTACCTTGGCTATAGCGAAAATGAAAAACTTCGTGAAACGCTTCGGTTTAAGCTGAGCGACCACATCATAAATATTGGAATTATGTTTTTAGTCGTTTATTTCACCATTTACAAATAACAAATAAAACCCATTATGACAAACGACGAAGACACCATCCAATGCACAGAACACGGTGAAGCCACGGCCACCTTTATCTGCGAGCATCTGGTAGCAAATCCGCAACAGCGGTGGTATTGCGACTACCCATCGGAAGACAATCCGTGGCCGGATGCGTGGTGCGGGGAATGTGACGCTGAGTTTGAAAAAGAGGGCGAATGGAATGAGAAAAATGAATGCGCGGCAAACATCAAAATAGTCTGCAATTATTGCTACGAATCCGGCCACGCATCGAGCATCGAGGCCGTCGAGAAAAAAGTCGCTGATTCATGGAAGCAAATGCTGACTGAATGCCATCAGCAGCTTTCGGCCAAGCAGGAATTACTCAAAAACCAATTCAGCCTCTCCCGGCATAAACGCTGGGACTACGATCAGGAAACCGGACTCCTCACCTTCTCGAATGATGGCATTCCCGCCGTTATCGCAAATATCGAAATGATCGGCTCCATTTCAAGCATCACTGACACTTGGCTCTGGTCTTGGGCAAATTTTCACTTTCTTCCCAACGTAAGAACACGCATAGTCGCGGTAAGAGACTTGGGAGAGGCGAGTGATTTTCCACGGCTGACTGTGCCAAAGTGGTACGCCGATACAGTTGATGGCTGGGAGATGTCGGCAATCGCCACCCATGTCCTCGATGCCCAAGGCGTCTATCGCGCGCCTACGGATAACGGATTTCTCTTTATGGCAATGTCCGATCTCAGGTTCGCAACGTGAGCGGCGGGATCAATCCCGCCCTTGCCAAGTGAAGCAATCTGGTACCCAAAATGAAGCGCCCCGCAGAGAAAATCATCCATCTGGTCCGGCATGGCGAAAGCGCCGCCAATGCAGGCTTGCCGACAACCGATCCGGGTTTGATTCCCCTCACGCCGCGCGGGCAAGCGCAGGCAGACCAAGACCGTAGGCTGGGTTGGAGCGTAGCGCAAACCCAGCATTGGGCGATGAAACTTCAAGCTGGGTTACGCTTTCGCTAACCCAGCCTACCGCCGTGACAGGATGCCATCTTTTGCCATGAAATTGACCTGATATGACCCGCAACATCGAACAACTCGGTCAGGTTTTCACTCCGGCCAATGTCGTCGACTTCATGCTCGGTTTGTGCCGCAATAACGGGCGCTTTCTGGAGCCTTCCGTCGGCGATGGCGCTTTTTTCCATGCGTTGCGGCAACGCGGCGCGGATTGTGTGGGTATTGAGATTGACCCGCGCGTTGCCCCGACGGGCGTCGCCGTCGGCGATTTTTTCGCCTATCCGCTGGATGAGCAGTTCGACAGCATCGTCGGCAACCCGCCTTATGTCCGCTTTCAGGAGATTGCCGCCGGTACGCGGCAAAGGCTCGATTCAAAGCTGTTCGACAGCCGCAGCAACCTGTTTTTGTTTTTTATTGAAAAAGCCGTCCGCCATTTGAGGCCGGGCGGTGAACTGGTTTTTATCGTGCCGCGCGAACTCATCAAGCTGACGGCGGCGAAAAAACTCAATGCCTGGCTGTACAGAGAAGGCAGCATGACGCATTTTTTTGAGACGGGGGATACCCGCGTTTTTGCCAATGCGACGCCGAATTGCTGCATTTTCCGCTTCGAGAAAGGCCGTTTTGACCGGCGCATGGCCGATGGCCGGATGTTTACCGAGGCCGCCGGGCAGTTGATGTTTTTGCGTGACGATCACCGCCTCAAGCTCTCTGATGTGTTTGCCGTCAAGGTCGGCGCGGTTTCCGGGGCGGATGCCATTTATACGCACCGGGAAGGCAATATGGAATTTGTTTTTTCCCAAACGGCGGATAGCGGGCGGACGCGGCGGATGTTTTACGGCATCCGCCATCCGCATCTGGCAAAGCACAAGCCGCAACTGCTGGCCCGCCGCGTCAAGCATTTTGATGAAAGCAACTGGTGGCAATGGGGCCGCGCCTGTCCGTTCAATGAACTGCCGCGTATTTACGTCAATGGCCGCACGCGCAAGGCGGAGCCGTTTTTTCTCCACGACTGCAAGAATTACGATGGTTCCATATTGGCGCTGTTCCCGAAAAACCAGCGCCTGACGCGGCGTCAATTGATCGAATGCACGATCATGCTCAACCGCGAGGTCGACTGGCAGCAACTGGGTTTTATCTGCGATGGCCGTTTTTTGTTTACCCAGAGGAGCTTGCAAAATGGCCTGTTGCCGGGCAAATTTTCCCGTTTTCTGCCGCCTGATTTGTCAAAGGATACCGCATGACCTTTACCCGGATGCTTGCCGCCGCCAGCCAGAAGCATGATTCCCTGCTCTGCGTCGGCCTCGACCCTGACCCGACGAAATTCCCCGCCCGTTTTCAAGGCCGGGCGGAGGCCATTTACGAATTCTGCGCCATTATCGTCGACGCCACCGCTCATCTGGTCGCTGCCTTCAAGCCGCAGATCGCCTATTTCGCCGCCCAGCGGGCGGAAGCAGAACTGGAGCGGCTGATTGCCTACATCCATGAGGAATATCCCGACATCCCGGTCATTCTCGACGCCACGCGCGGCGACATCGGTTCGACCGCCGAGCAGTACGCCAAGGAAGCCTTTGCCCGCTACCGGGCCGACGCGGTGACGGTCAATCCCTACATGGGCCGCGATTCGGTCGAGCCTTACCTCGCCTGGGCCGACAAGGGCGTGATCCTGCTCTGCCGCACCTCGAACCCCGGCGGCTCCGACCTGCAATTTCTCGATGTCGGCGGCCCCGGCGACCAGGAGCGACTCTACGAGCGCGTCGCCCGTCTGGCGGTCGAGTGGAACGGCGGCGGTCAGATCGGGCTGGTCGTCGGCGCGACTTTTCCGGCGGAAATCGCCCGCGTCCGCGCAATCGTCGGCGACATGCCGCTGCTCGTCCCCGGCATCGGCGCTCAGGGCGGCGATGTCGAAGCCACCGTCAAGGCCGGGCGCGCCGTCGCGGCGGGAAGCCTGCTCATCAATTCTTCGCGCGCCATTCTCTACGCTAGCCAGGATGAGCATTTCGCCGCCGCCGCCCGCCGCGCGGCAGAAGAAACCCGCAGCGCCATCAATCGTTATCGTTAAGGAGAAGCCAATCATGCGCATGGATGACTACCGCGAAAGCGACAATCTCGAAGACCGGCGCGGTAGTAGCGGCGGCGGCCTGCGGCTGGGCGGCGGGCGGATCGGCATCGGCACGGTTGTCGTGGCGCTGGTCGCCAGCTATTTTCTCGGCGTCAATCCGCTGACCGTGCTCAATATGCTGAGCGGCGGCGGCATGCCCGCCGTCGAGCAGAGCGCGCCGCCCGCCCAGCGGCCGCCCGCCGACGATACGACCGCCCGTTTCGTCTCGCAGGTGCTGGCCTCGACCGAAGACACCTGGAATCAGGTTTTTCAGGCCAGCGGCAAACGCTATCAGGAACCCAAGCTGGTGCTCTTTTCCGGCCTCACGCCAACCGCCTGCGGCACCGGCCAGTCGGCGATGGGGCCGTTTTACTGCCCCGGCGACCAGAAGGTTTACATCGACCTGCAATTTTTCGACGAACTGAAAACCCGCTTCAGAGCGCCCGGCGAATTTGCCCAAGCCTACGTCATCGCCCACGAAGTCGGCCATCATGTGCAAAACCTGCTCGGCATTTCCGAACAGGTGCAACGCGCCCGCCAGCGTTCCGGCAAGGCCGAGGCCAACGCCCTCTCGGTGCGCCTCGAACTGCAAGCCGACTGTCTGGCTGGTGTCTGGGGCAAGCGCACCGACACGATGAAAAAGGTGCTTGAACCGGGCGACCTCGAAGCCGCCCTCAACGCCGCCACCGCCATCGGCGACGACCGCCTGCAACAGGAAGCGCAAGGCCACATCGTGCCGGAGAGCTTCACCCACGGCAGTTCCGCCCAGCGCGTCCGCTGGTTCAAGCGCGGCTTCGAGACGGGCGATATGAACCAGTGCAATACTTTCAAGGCGGCGCAGCTTTGAGAAGCTGGCGCCAAAAAGATTGACCGTGAAACCGCTACCCGCCCGCAAGGCCGCTTGCTGCCGCCAGTTCGCCTGCGGTCACAATCAGGCCGGGGAAGCTGTCGCGCATCGCCAGCAAATCCGCATCGCCGCTCACCAGCGCCTCGGCCTGGCCGACTTGCGCAAGCACCAGAAAAACCTGGTCGTTTTCATCGCGGCAGGCGGGTAGATCGGGCCATCGTTCCGGCAGTTTCACGACCTCGGCATAAGGCAGAAAATCAGCCAGCAATTCCTGCTGCTCGGCGGCGGTGAGTTTGAATTTGGGGTAGGCAAGAACACGCAGCAGTTCACTGACCGTTTCTTTGCACACCAAAGGCTGAATCCGCCCGGCCTGCCAGCACTGGCGCAGCCAGACGAGACGTCCGTGGTTGAAAAGCAAGGCGGAGAGGACGATGTTGGTGTCAAAAACGACCCGGCGGCTCATCGCCGCGCCCAGGCAATGGCGTCGGCAATATCCTGCTCGGTAATTTCCAACTGCGCCAGCTTGTCGCGCACCGCCTGCGCTTGCTGCAAGCGCACCGGAGTCAGCACGATCCGCCCGTTTTCAATGGATGCGTCAAAGTATTCGGCGGCATCAACGCCGAGCACGATGGCTTTGGGCAAGGTGATCTGGTTTTTGGCAGTCAATTTGGCCAGCATGAGCAGCCTCCATAATTTCCTTAATCTTACTTCCTTACTTTGGCGGCGGCAATGAAAAAGGCAGCCTCGCGGCTGCCTTTTATTCGGGATGAGCAGAAGGTCAAGTTTTCTTGTCCGGCGTGCTCATCTGTTTTTCATCCTTGGCCTTGTCGCCTCCGCAGGCCAGCGCATTGACGCTGGCAAAGGCAAACAGGGCAGCGAGAACAGCGGTCAACAATCTCTTCATCCAAACCTCCTGTCATCGTGGAACGGACTCGTTTGGCATCGCCGCCGCCGGTTTGGTTCCCTCGCCCGCCAACAATTTTCGCCGAGCGGGTAGAATCCCTGCGCCGACGGCCCGTCCGTCTTTGATCCAGGTTCAATGCCGGAAGGCCGCGCCTTTTCTATAATCCGCCCATGATCCAGTTCCGCCAACTCGCCAAGACCTTTCGCCGCGTCCGCGTGCTCGACGGCATTGATCTCGACATCGGCCCCGGCGAGCGGGTCGCGCTGATCGGTTCCAACGGCGCGGGTAAAACGACCCTGATCCGCTGCCTCCTCGGCGAATACACCCACGACGGCACCGTCACCCTCGATGGCCTCGACCCGCGCCGGAACCGCACCGCCGTGCTCGGCAAGATCGGCTTTGTGCCGCAACTGCCGCCGCCCCTGAAAATGCCGGTCGGCCAGTTGATCGACTTCGCCGCCGCGCTGTGCGGCGCCGCGCCGCGGCGGATTGCCGATGTTGCCCGGCGTCTCGGCCTTGATATCGACGCCATCGCCACGCGCCAGTTCGTCCGTCTTTCCGGCGGCATGAAGCAGAAGCTCCTGATCGCCATCGCCCTCGGACGGGACGCCAGGGTGCTGGTGATGGACGAACCGGCGGCCAATCTTGACCCGGAAGCGCGCAAGATTTTCTTCGATCTCCTCGCCGAGCGGCTGACCGACGCGACGATGATGATTTCCAGCCACCGGCTCGACGAGGTTTCCGCCCTCGTCAATCGTGTCATCGAAATGGACATGGGCAAGATCGCGCTCGACGACAAGGTCGCCGATGGCGTCACGCTGACTTCGCGGCTCGACTGCCGCATCGTCCTCAAACGCTTTGAGCCGGCCTTCGCCAAGGCGCTGGCGGGCTGGCATTTCACGAGCAGCGACGACCAGCTCGTCTGGCAGGGCGAAGTCGCCGGGCCGGATCGGCTGCGCTTTCTCGGCGTCGTCTCCCGCTACACGGCGCTGGTCGCCGATCTGTCGCTCGCCGAGCGCCCGCAATGACCATGCCCATGCGCCGCCCGCCGCGCCGCCGCTTTCTCAGCCGTCTCGCCCTGGCCGGTTTGGCGCTGACCCCGCTGGCTGCCGCGCTGGCGGGCTGCCAGAAGGACGGTTGGCCGGAAGGCATGGCCGCCATCAAGTGGGATCGTGACACCTGCACCCGCTGCAAAATGGTCATTTCCGACCGCCGCTTCGCCGCCGAACTGCGCGGCGGGCCGCAGGATGCCGCCTACAAGTTCGACGACATCGGCTGCCTGCTGTTCTGGATGCGCGAACAGGCGCTGCCGTGGCTCACCGACCCGGCAACCCGCCTGTGGGTGGCCGACATGAGCAGCAAGGGCGACGCCGTCCGCTGGCTCGACCCGCGTCAGGCGCATTACGTCAGCCGCCATTCGCCGATGGGCTACAACTACGCCGCCACCCCCCAACCGCAACCCGGCAGCCTCGATTTCGCCAGTATGCGCGAACATCTGCTGGCGCGCGGCAAATAGGGCGGTTTCCAGTCAAATGGATACCCGTTGTCCGGCTATTCCGCCTTGCTCCTTCCCCCTCAGGGGGAGGGCATCTACACATCTTTTAGAAGCGGCAAGGCACAAGCCGCTTCCCTCTCGTAGGGCGGGTCTTGACCCGCGCCGCCCAACATCAAACATTGATTTTCAACCCAGGTGCCAAAACGGCGGGTCAAGACCCGCCCTACTTTCCTTGCTCCCTCAAGGGAAAGGCTTTAGCGGCAGCCTGAAGCCCTCAGGCATGTACACGATTCAATCAAAACATCGAGGCCAAGCATGAAGCAACTCTGGCTCACCGCCAAACTGGACATCGTCGAGTCGCTGCGCGCCCGCTGGTTCCAGATCTACACCCTGGTTTTCGGCGGCATCGTCGCCCTGCTCTTTGTCTTTGGCCTGACCGAATCGCGCGTCCTCGGCTTTATCGGCCTTTCCCGTCTGCTGGTCACCTACATCCAGTTGACGATGGCGATTCTGCCCATTTTCGTCCTCATCACCACCGTCCGCTCGGTGGCGGGCGACCGCGAGGCCGGGGTTTTCGAATACCTGCTCTCCTTGCCGGTATCGCTCGCGGCATGGTTCTGGGGCAAGATCATTGGCCGCTACATCATCATTTTCACCCCGGTTTTTCTCGCCATGCTCGGCGCAACGCTGTGGGCCAGTTGGCAGGACATCGAAGTGCCGTGGGGCATGTTCGGCTACTACACCGCACTCCTGGCCGTCATGGCCCTGTGTTTTCTCGGCATCGGCATGTTGCTCTCGGCCATCGCCCGCAGCACCGACGTGGCGCAGGGCGCGGCCTTCATGGTCTGGCTGACGCTGCTGCTCTTTCTCGATCTCATCCTGCTCGGCGTGATGATTCAGGGCAAAGTTTCGCCGGAAGTCGCCATCACCCTGGCGCTCGCCAACCCCCTGCAAGTCTTCCGCACCGCCGCGCTGGCCCTCTTTGACCCGCAACTGATCGTCCTCGGCCCCTCGGCCTACGTCATCCTCGACCTGTTCGGCGTCAGCGGCTACAAGATTTTCGCCCTGATCTACCCGGCGGCGCTCGGCCTCCTCAGCGCGACCATCGGCTATGTGCTATTCCGCCGGGGAGATTTGCCGTGAAACGCCGCTTTGCCGCCCTCCTCCTCGCCTTGTCGGTCCCGCTCGCCGCCGCCGAACAAGCCGCCGCCCTGTTCGCCGCCACCCTGGCCGATGTCGACGACCGGCCCGTGGCCCTTGCCCGCTATCGCAGCCAGCCGCTCATCGTCAACTTCTGGGCGCGCTGGTGCGGCCCCTGCAAGCAGGAAATCCCCGAACTCATCGCCTTCCGCGCCGCCCACAAAGGCCAGGTCGAAATCCTCGGCATCGGCATCGAAGACCGCGCCGCCCCGGTCAAGGATTTTGCCAAAGCCTACGAGATGGATTACCCGGTCTTCGTCGCCAAGGAGCAGGGCATTCCGCTGATCAAAGCCCTCGGCAACGACAAGGCGGGCATCCCCTACACCCTGTTCATCGACCGGCGGGGAGAGGTGGTCGGCAAAAAAATGGGGGTGCTGAAAAAGGCTGATCTCGATGCGGTGAAGGCGGCGCTGCTGGCTAAATGATTCAAGTCGGGGGATTGGTGAAGACGACCGCTTTTTGCTGAGATCAGCCGGGTAGAGCGTAGCGAAACTCAATCTACACAAGAACGGGTTGAAGTTTCTCATATGCAGTGTTATAGCCCGCATCTCCAGGGAAATGGCCTTTTTTGTCAGGCCAGATCACTTGAGCGATGGGGAATTGTTCTTCGTAGAAGCCCAAGGCAAAACCGAAATATGCATCGAGAAATTTCTTTTGGGCGGGTTCAATCGTGACCCCGAATTTTCCACCAATTCCAGGCAAAAAAGCGCGGCTCGTGAAACGCTGTCCTTCGCCCACCAACTCTGCGATTTCGTTGAGCAGGCTCCACATGACGCGGTCAGACAGGCCGAAGATGATCAGTTCAGGATGTTGATGTTTTAGCCAAAGTCCAACAGTGTACGCGAAAGGCGGGTTTTCATCACCGACGTAGATAATAGAGACGCCATATTTTTCGATATCTTGACGCACATTCTCTGAAAAAACGCTCATATATTTACATCCTCTAAAATAACCAAACAGCAATAATAACGATTAAAATAAACAAGCAAAACAGAAATATCTCTCTACCGCCAAAATCACGATAAGACATTCCCAAGTCTTTGAATCCAAACGTTCCTTGGGTAATCATAAGCCTTAGCGCCTCGCCAAATCTATCGCGCCTGGCGGATTTTAGCAGACGTTTTTTTGCCTCCGTCTTCCGGTCTGGCAATAAATCAAAAACAAGAACAGCCAGCGGAATCAAAATAATAATCAAATAAAACAATATGCCCGACATGATTCGCGCTCGCCTGCCTGCCTAACGCAACCACCCCGCCAGCGCCAGCAGCAACGCCGCGGCGGTGGCGATGGTCAGCCAGAACAGGCGGCGGCGGTGGGTTTCGAGGCGGGCGATGAGTTGGGCGTTTTGTTCGGCCAGGGTCTGGATCATTTCCGACGAGGCCAGCATCTGAGCGTGCAGGGTTTCGATCTGTGTTTGTAGGGCGGCCAAGGGGTCGGCAGCGTCCGGCGCGGCGGCTGGCGGCAGCGGCGGATCGGCCTTGCCCGCGGCTTTGCGCCACAGTTTGCGGGCGCTGTCGACGACGACCGGGGTGTTGCGGATCACTTCCGCCCAAGGAACGTTTTTGACAATCGTCATCCAGCCGATGGCCATAAGCAATCTCTCCCGGTGAATCAGCCAAACAGATCGGCCACGCCCGCCAGCGCCTTGTCGCCTGCCTGGACGGTTTCGGCGAAGGCGCGGGCTTGTGGCAAGAGTTGGTCGGCATAGAAGGCGGCGGTGGCGATTTTGCGCTGGTAGAAAGCGGCGTCGCCCGCGCCTTGGTCGAGGCGGCGGGCGGCAGCGAGCGCCGCTTGGCCCATGAACCAGCCGCCGACGACGGTGACGGCAAGGTGCAGATAAGGGACGGCAGCGGTGAGCGCCGGGGCGTAATTACCCGTTTGGGCGCTCTGGCCCAGCCATTCGGTGCTCTGCGCCCAGGCTTTGAGGGCGCTGCCGAGGCGGGCGGCGAAGGCTTGCAGTTCGGGGCGCGTTGATGCGCCGAGTTGTTCGGCGGTGGCCTGGATTTGGCCAAAGACGCTCCTGGCGGTGGCGCCGCCGTCGCGCATCAGTTTCCTGAACAGGAGGTCATTGGCCTGAATGCCGGTGGTGCCTTCGTAAATGGTGGTGATGCGGGCGTCGCGCCAGTGCTGGGCGGCGCCGGTTTCTTCGATGAAGCCCATGCCGCCGTGAATCTGGATGCCGAGCGAGGTGACGTCGATGCCCATTTCGGTGCTGCCGCCCTTGACCAGCGGAATGAGAAATTCGGCGAGGTAGAGGCAGCGTTTTTTCTCGGCGGGATCGACCGCGGCGTGCATCCGGTCAAGCAGGCCGGAGGTGTAGTAGGCCATCGCCCGACAGGCCTCGACGCGGGCCTTCATCAGCATCAACATGCGCTTGATGTCGGGATGATGGTCGATGGTGACCAGCGCCTCGCCGCTGACGGCATCCCGCCCCTGCTTTCTTTCGCGGGCGTAGGCGAGCGCCTGCTGGTAGGCGCGTTCACCCAGCGCAATGCCTTGCAGGCCGACGCCGAGGCGGGCGGCGTTCATCATGATGAACATGTATTCGAGGCCGCGATGGGCTTCGCCCAAGAGGTAGCCGGTCGCGCCCTCGCCCTTGTCGCCGTAGACCATGACGCAGGTGGGGCTGGCGTGGATGCCGAGTTTGTGTTCGATCGAGGCGCAGACGGCGTCATTGCGCGCGCCGAGGGAACCATCGGCATTGACGAGGAATTTGGGGACGAGAAAGAGCGAAATGCCCTTGACCCCGGCGGGCGCGTCGGGCAGGCGGGCGAGGACGAGATGGACGATGTTTTCAGCGAGGTCGTGGTCGCCATAGGTGATAAAAATCTTCTGGCCGAAGATGCGGTAGCTGCCGTCAGCCTGTGGCGCGGCGCGGCTGCGCAAGAGGGCCAGATCGGAACCGGCCTGCGGTTCGGTCAGGTTCATGGTGCCGGTCCATTGGCCGGAAATCATTTTTTCCAGATAGGTTTTTTTAAGCGCGTCGCTGGCGCAAATCAGGAGCGCCTCAACCGCGCCGGTGGTCAGGAGCGGGCAGAGGCTGAAAGACAGATTGGCCGAGCAGACCATTTCCTTGACCGCCACGCCCAGCGCCTCGGGCAGGCCCTGACCGCCGAACTCGACGGGCGAGGCGATGCCGTTCCAGCCGGCGTCACAAAATTGCCGGTAGGCTTCCTGCCAGCCTTCCGGGGTGGTCACGCCAGCGGCGCTCCAGCGGCAGCCCTGCTGGTCGCCGACGCGGTTGAGCGGGGCCAGCGCCTCGCTGGAAAAACGGGCGGCTTCGTCGATAATGGCGCTGACGAGATCCGGCGTCGCTTCTTCAAAGCCCGGCAGGCGGGCGATTTCGTCGAGTTTGACGATTTCGTCCATGACAAAGCGCATGTCCTGAACGGGGGCGCGGTAGTCGCTCATGTGTGTCTTCCCTGTGCGTAGTGAATATTCGGGTTCAAAAAGCCGCCGCCAGCAAATGGCCTTTGGCGATGTCGTATTCCGTCTTGAGTTGGCGGATCAGGGCGGCGGTCGGCAGCACCGCGCCGATATTGCCGACGCCCTGACCCGCGCCCCAGATGTCTTTCCAGGCTTTGGCGTCGCTCTCCTTGCCGAAGCTCATGGCGCTCTTGTCGCGCTCCGGCAGGTTATCCGGGTCAAGACCGGCGGCGAGGATGCTCTGCTTCAGGTAGTTGCCGTGCACGCCGGTGAAGTACGGGGTGTAGACGATGTCGGCGGCGCTTGCTGCGATAATCGCCTGCTTGTAGGCGGCAGCGGCCTGCGCCTCCTCGGTGGCGATGAAGCGCGTGCCGATGTAGGCGAAATCGGCGCCGCTGGCCTGGGCGGCGAGGATGGCGCTGCCGTTGGCGATGGCCCCGGAAAGGGCGATCGGCCCCTGATAGAACTGGCGAATTTCGCCGACCAGGGCGAAGGGACTGAGCGTTCCGGCGTGGCCGCCCGCCCCGGCGGCGACCAGAATCAGGCCGTCGACGCCCGCATCGAGCGCCTTTTTGGCGTGACGAACGCTGATGACATCGTGGAACACCTTGCCGCCGTAGGCATGGATGCGCGGCACGATGTCATTGGGCGCGCTCAGGCTGGTGATGATGAGCGGCGCCTGATGCTTGACGCAGAGGTCGATGTCCCCGGCCAGCCGCTGGTTCGAGGGGTGGATGATCTGGTTGACGGCAAACGGCGCGGCGTGCGGGTCAGCGGCCAGTTCGGCCTTGATCCGCGTCAGCCATTGGTCGAGCAGTTCCGGCGGGCGGGCGTTCAAGGCCGGAAAAGAGCCGATCAGGCCGCCCTTGCACTGGGCAATGACCAGATCGGGGGTGGAGATGATGAACATCGGCGCGCAAATGACCGGCAGCGCCAGATTTTTGTTCAGCGCGGCGGGAATCGGCATGGCTCAGGCTCCTTCCTTCAAGGCGCGACGGAGGATTTTGCCGACATTGGTGCGCGGCAGGTCATCGCGGAATTCGACGTATTTGGGGACTTTGTAGCGGGTCAGGAGGCCGCGGCAGTGTTCGATGAGCGCCTGCTCATTGAGCGCCGGGTCTTTTCTGACGACAAAAATCTTCACCGCCTCGCCGGAATGCTCGTCGGCGACGCCGATGGCGGCCACGTCGATGACGCCGGGATGAGTGGCGACGGCTTCTTCGACTTCGTTCGGGTACACGTTGAAGCCGGAAACGAGGATCATGTCCTTCTTGCGATCGACGAGAAAAATAAAGCCCTGAGCGTCCATGTAGCCCATGTCGCCGGTGCGCAGAAAGCCGTCGTGATGAAAAACGTGGGCGGTTTCTTCCGGGCGCTGCCAGTAGGCTTTCATCACCTGCGGGCCGCGGATGCAGATTTCGCCGACCTGGGTCAGCGGGACTTCGTGGCCGGTATCGTCGCGGATCGAAATATCGGTCGAAGAAATGGGCAGCCCGATCGAGCCGTTGAATGTTTTCATCCCGATCGGATTGATGGTCGCCGCGGGCGAAGTCTCGGTCAGGCCGTAAGCCTGCAACAGCGGAATCCCGGTCACCTGCCGCCAGCGTTCGGCGACCGGCGCTTGCGCCGCCATGCCGCCCGCCAGCGTGGTATGCAGGGCGGAAAAATCGAGCCTGGCGAAATGGGGATGATTGAGGAGCGCGTTGAACAGCGTGTTGACGCCGGTCAGCGCCGTCACCGGATATTTGCCCCATTCGGCGATCAGGCCGGGAATGTCGCGCGGATTGGCAATCAGCAGATTGCGCGCCCCCGCCAGCATGAACACCAGGCAGTTGGCCGTCAGCGCGAAGATGTGATAGAGCGGCAGGGCGGTCAGGATCAGTTGATCGGGCGGACGGATGGCCGTGGCAATCCAGGTGTAGGCCTGCACCACATTGGCGGTGATGTTGCCATGCGTCAGCATCGCCCCTTTCGAGACGCCCGTCGTGCCGCCGGTGTATTGCAGGAAGGCGACATCGTCATGGTCGAGCGGTACGGGCGTAAAGCCATGTTGGCGACCAGCGGCCAGCGCCGTTTTCAAGCCGATGGCCCCCGGCAGTTTCCACGCGGGTACCAGTTTTTTGACGTGACGGACGACGACATTGACGATCATGCCCTTGACCGCCGCCAGCATTTCGCCCATCGGCGTCACCACCACGTGCCGGATCGCGGTACGGTCAATCACCTGCGCCAGCGTGTGGGCGAAATTCTCGACAATAACGATGACCGTCGCCCCCGAATCTTTCAGTTGATGTTCCAGTTCGCGCGGCGTGTACAAGGGGTTGCAGTTGACCACCACGCACCCGGCGCGCAAGGCGCCGAACAGGGCGACCGGGTATTGCAGGAGATTGGGCATCATCAGGGCGACGCGCGCGCCCTTTTGCGCGCCGAGCGATTGCAGCCAGCCAGCAAAGGCGCGGCTGGCCTCGTCGAGTTGACGGTAAGTCATCTCCTTGCCCATGCTGATGAACGCCCCCTTGTCGGCATGGGCGGCAGAGGCGCGCTCGAACAAGGCGACCAGCGAAGGCGTATCGTCAATGCTGATGGTCGCCGGAACATCGGGCGGGTAGCTTTTGAGCCAGATTTTTTCCATGTTTCTCCCTCCTCCCCTTCAGCCGCCCAACAGTGCTTTTTTCAAGCCCGCGTCCGCCGGTTCGTCGCCCAGCCAGACGCGCAGCAGCGCCCTGGCGAAAGCGGCGTCGCCAACCGTGCCGCGCGGCGCGTTATTGAAGCCGATGGCGACGCCCTGCTGGCTGAAATCAAGCGTAATCACATCGCCCTCGCGGGCCTTGCCGATGCTCTGGAACAGCTTGCCCAGTTGCTCGATCGCCTCTCCGGCGGCAGCCAGTTCGGCGGCGGAAAGGTTGTTGCGCAAGCCCTCATCGAGCGCCTCCTGCAATTTTTTCGCTTCCAGATCGCGCATCATGCGCAGCAGCATCCGGCGCGGCGCCGGGCTGTCGTAAATAGCGGCGGGCGTCGTTGCCTTCTGCGCTGCGTAGAGCGCCCCGACATAGACCTTGACGAAAAACTTGCTGCGCACGCCCGCGCCATTCAAGACCAGATCGCTACCGCCGACTTTGGCCGCATCGTCGATACGGACGCCCGCGATGTCGGCAGCCTGAGCCACCCCGGCAATCAGCAGGATGGGCAGGGCGCAGCGAAACCCATCAAACCAGCGACCCAACACAGAACCCGACGGGCGTTGTTGCCCTCTACCCATCCTGCGATTTTGTTGCTTCCGATTTTGTTGCTTCATTTCTCTCTCCTCTCCTTTTTTGGCTGTAGTAATTTTTTTCCGCAATATAAACCGTGCGTTCGACCACGGCGTGCACCACGCTGTGAGCGTCCTTCAATTCCACCAGAAAAGTCCAGTCCAGTTCCGGTGTTTCAGATAGCGCCGCCCGGATGGCGGCAAGTTCGGCCTCATCGAGAACAAAATCCGCCGTCAGGGTCGACCGCCCCGGCTGGCGGTAGCGGATGCTGGCGGCTTTGTCCCAGACGACGTAAGTATCGCCGAGCGCCGCCATCAGCATCATCGGATGGGCGCCATCGGTGATGGCGAAAAGCGAGCCGCCGTAGAGCGAACCGACGATATTCCGGGTGCGCCAGTTGAGCGGCAGCTTGATGCGGATATGGCGCAAATCCCGCGCCACATGCACGACCCGCCCGCCAGTGCCGCGAAAGGCCGGATGCAGATTGAAGCCGAGGCGCACCATGCGCGCCCGCCAGACGGGCGGCAGACGGTTGAGCCAGGCCGGTTTCATCGCCTTTTGCCCCAAATCACAGCCGTTCGATAATGCCCGCCGCGCCCATGCCGGTGCCGATGCACATCGACACCATGCCGTACCTGCCGCCCGTCCGCTGCAACCCGTGGGCCAGCGTGGCGATGCGGATGGCCCCGGTAGCGCCGAGCGGGTGACCCAAAGCAATCGCCCCGCCGAGCGGGTTGATCCTCTCCGGGTTCAAACCAAGCTCCTGAATCACCGCCAGCGCCTGCGCGGCAAAGGCTTCGTTGAGTTCGATCCAGTCGAGATCGTCCTGACGGATGCCCGCCAGGGCCAGCGCCCTGGGAATCGCCGCAATCGGGCCGATGCCCATGATTTCCGGCGCGACGCCGCCGACGGCGTAGCTGACGAAGCGGGCCAGCGGCGTCAGATGGTGTTCTTTCAACACCTTTTCCGACACCAGCAGCGCCGCGCCCGCACCGTCCGACATTTGCGAGGCATTGCCCGCCGTCACCGAACCGCGGGCGTGAAAGACCGGCTTCAATTTGCCCAGCTTGTCGAGCGAAGCGTCGGCGCGCGGCCCTTCATCGGTATCAATCAGGCGCTCGCGCAGGCGAATTTCGCCACTGGCCAGATCGGGCAGATTTTCGCGGCTGGCGTAAGGCGTGATCTCCGCCTTGAAATGACCGCTGGCGATGGCGGCGCACGCCTTCTGGTTGGAAGCGAGAGCGAAGGCGTCCTGCTGCTCGCGGGAAATTTTCCAGCGGCTCGCCACCTTTTCCGCCGTCAGGCCCATGCCGTAGGCGATGCCGATATGTTCCCCCGAGGCGAAAATGGCCGGATTCATCGCCATCTTGTTGCCCATGATCTGCGGCATGATGGTCATCGACTCGGTACCGGCGGCAATCATCACATCAGCGAGGCCAAGGCGGATCTGGTTGGCGGCGTCATTGACCGCCTGCACGCCGGACGAGCAAAAACGGTTGATGGTCATGCCCGGCACGGTTTCCGGCAGCCCGGCGAGCAAGGCGCCGATGCGGGCGACGTTCATGCCCTGCTCGGCTTCCGGCATGGCGCAGCCGACAATCACGTCGCCGATGCGGGAAGGATCAAGCTGCGGCGCCTGGGCGAGAACGGCCTTGATGACAGCGGCCAGCATGTCGTCGGGCCGCGCGTGTTTGAACAGGCCATTGCGTTTGGCCACCGGCAGGCGGGTAGCGGCGACGATATAGGCATCCTGAATCTGTTTGCTCATCGAAAATCCTTTGGTGTCAATTGTCCGTGGCGCATGAAAGCTGTATTGGGAAGGCTGGCAACCCCGTAGGGCGGGTCTTGACCCGCCATCCAACATCAAAACCGGCAGGTCAAGGCGGCGGGTCAAGGCGGCGGGTCAAGACCCGCCCTACGGATACCGTTGCATCTCAATTCCTCAAGGGCTTGCCCATTTCCAGCATGTGCTTGATGCGGGCCTGGGTCAGCGGGTCTTTGAGGAGATCGACGAACAAGCGCCGCTCGACCGTCAGCAGCCATTCCTCGTCGACCCGGCTGCCCGTTTCGATCTCGCCGCCGCACAGCGCAATGGCTGCCGCCTTGGCGACCTTGTAATCGTGCGCCGAAATCATGCCGCCTTCCCGCATATTGACCAGCATCATCTCAAAAGTGGCGATGCCGCTCCGCCCCGCCACCGGCACATCCCGCGCCCGGAGCGGCGGCGACCAGCCCGCTTCGGCCATCGCCCGCGCTTCGCGGATGCCGACATAAAGGAGTTCATGGGCGTTGAACAGGATCGTGTCGTCAGGCCGGGCAAAGCCCAGTTCGACGGCTTCGAGGGCGCTCCTGGCGACTTTGCCCAGGGCAATGGCCTGAAAGACCGGCTGGAGAAAATTGAAGACTTCGCCCGGCGTCGCCGACCGCGCCGCCCAGTCGGCGGCGCGCACGGCAAATTCCTTGCAGCCGCCGCCCGCCGGAATCAGGCCGACGCCCGCTTCGACCAGGCCGACGTAACTTTCCAGCGCCAGCACCCGCCGTCCGGCGTGCATGGCGAACTCGCAGCCGCCGCCCAGCGCCATGCCCTGCACGGCGGCAACCACCGGCACTTGCGCGTATTTGAGCGTTTGCGAAGCGCGCTGGAATTTTTCCACTGTTTGTTCGAGCAGGGCGAACTGATTGGCCCCGATGGCTTCCGCCACCTGCTCCAGATTGGCCCCGACGGCAAACGGCGCCTCATGCCAGAGGACGACGCCGTCGAGTTCCTTCTCGGCATGGCGCACCGCCGCCATGAGACCGTCGAGCACCTCGTCGCCGATGCTGTGCATCTTTGATTTGAAGGAGAGAATGCCGATCCGCGCATCGACCTGCGGCAGCGTCCACAGGCGCACGCCGGCATTCTCGAAACAGGTTTCGCCGCTGGCCGCCGGTTTCGCCAGGCCGTCGCCGAGAACGCTTTCCGGGAACAACTGGCGGCGATAGACCGGCAGTTGCGAACGCCCGACATTGCGCTGGTTACGCGGCGACCACGAGCCTTCCGGCGTATGCACGCCCGTCCGCTCCGGCGCTGTCGCCCAGGCGGGCAGCGGCGTATCGCTCATCGCCTGGCCCGCCGCGATGTCGGCGGCGACCGCTGTCGCCATCTCGCGCCAACCGGCGGCCTGCCAGGTCTCGAACGGCCCTTCCGTCCAGCCGAAGCCCCAGCGCATCGCCAGATCGAGATCGCGGGCGTTGTCGGCAATGTGTTCAAGCTGGACGGCGGCGTAATGGAAGACATCGCGGAAAATCGCCCACAGGAACTGGGCTTGCGGCTGCGTCGACGCCCGCAGCGCGGCAAAGCGTTCGCCCGGCTGGCGGATCTTCAGGATCGCCGCCACCTCCTCGACAATCTTCCCGGCGGACGGACGGTAATCCCTGGCCGCCGGATCAAGCACCTGAATTTCCTTGCCCACTTTCCTGAAAATGCCGCAGCGCGTTTTCTGGCCGAGCGCCCCTTGGGCAATCAGCGCCCGCAACCACGTCGGCGTCACGAAATGGCGATGCCAGGGGTCATCCGGCAGCGTGTCCCGCATCGTCCCCACCACATGCGCCAGCGTGTCGAGGCCGACCACGTCGGCGGTGCGGTAGGTGGCGCTCTTGGGCCGCCCGATCAACGGCCCGGTCAGCGCGTCGACCTCATCAAAACCGAGGCCGAAGGCGGCGGTATGGTGCATCACCGCCAGCATGGAAAAAACGCCGATGCGATTGGCGACAAAATTGGGCGTATCCAGCGCCCGGATCACGCCCTTGCCGAGGCGCGAAGCCAGCCAGCTTTCCAGCGCGTCGAGCGTCGCAGCGTCGGTGTCGCGCGTGCCGATAATTTCGACCAGATGCATGTAGCGCGGCGGATTGAAAAAATGGATGCCGCAAAAACGGGGCCGGACAGCTTCCGGCAGCCCATCGGCCAACGCGTTCATCGACAGGCCCGATGTGTTCGAGGCAATCACGGCCTGAGCGCCCAAATACGGCGCGATTTTGGCGTAAAGGTCGAGCTTCCAGTCCATCCGCTCGGCAATCGCCTCAATCACCAGATCACACTCAGAGAGAAGCGGCAGATGCTCCTCGTAATTGGCGGCGTCGATATGTTTGAGCCTGTCTTTCGCCGCCAGCGGGGCCGGATCGAGCTTTTTCAAAGCCGCCAGCGCCTTGTCCACCACGCCATTCGGCGCTCCTTCCCGGGCGGGCAGATCGAACAACACCACCGGCACATCGGCATTGGCAAGGTGCGCCGCAATCTGCGCCCCCATCACCCCGGCCCCCAACACCGCCGCCTTTCTCACCATCAATCTGTTCAAGCGAGTCTCCTTTCCGGTTTTTCTGGTGCTCAAAAATAAAACGAACGTTTGAATTATAGGCGGCGCAAAAAACGGGTCAAGCTGTTTTTACACTACCGCAAACGCCAGCCGCCTTACCCTGACAAAGTGAAGCCGAGAACCAAGTAGATACTGTTATCCAAGTCAACCTTGATGCAAAGCTGGGTTGAAGGGTTTTCCGGATTTGAGGACGCCGAAGGCGACATGGATGATTTTACGCATCATGGCGCCGATGATGAGCATA
>JAITMS010000178.1 GCA_031277255.1 Azonexus sp. | reverse complement strand
AACGCCATCATCAAGTCGGGAACCCCTTGGCAACCTACTTCCATACAAAAGGAGACCGCCTGAAAAATACTCAAAAATATTGATTTTGAACACAGTTGCTCTCCCCTTGTGGGAGAGGGGTTGGGGGAGAGGGGGAAGCGGCTTTTATTCTTGCTGTAGTCGAGTTGATAACCAAGGCCGCCTTGCGGCGGCTACCCCTCTCTCCGGCCCTCTCCCACAAGGGGAGAGGGAGTCTGTTGCTTCGGCTTCCTGAACAAAACAACGCCTTGCATTAGAGCATTTTCTGTTCAAGTCCTTAACTCCCGTTCGTCCTGAGCTTGTCGAAGGACGGTGCGGAGAGAGATACGGAGGTTTGAACCGGGCTTCGACAGGCTCAGCCCGAACGGTATAGGGGGTGTGTATGCACTTGAATCAAAACCGCTCTAGTTTGAATCGCACCCCTTACCAAATAAAGAAAACCAGAATCCAGACGCCCGCCATCCAGGTTGTCGAAGCAAAGAGGGCGAGGCAGGCAGCGGCGCGGCGGGCGGGGCTGGCGGTGGCAGTCGCAATCAAACCGCAAGCCAGCCGCAGACTGGCGAGGCAGCCGACGGCCAGCAGTGCCGCGCGGCACCAGGGCAGCCAGCCGAGCCAGAGGTGTTCGGCTTTGAGGTGGCTGACGGTGAGCATGGAGAGGCCGAGGATGACGCTGGCCCCGGCCAGCGGCGTCAGCGCCAGGGTCAGCCGCTGCCAGCTCAGGGCCGGGTTCTGCAGCAGGCGGGCGGCGAGCAGCGGGCCGCTGAGGACGAGGCTGCCGAGGAGAAAGCCGCCGCCAAGCAGGTAGGCGAGGATGAGGCCGCCGTCGAGCCAGGTGAACAGGTCGCTGGCTTCCGGGTAATGGGTCAACAGCCACCACGGGATGTCGTTATCGAGCAGGGCGAAATACTCGTGATCGACCAGCCATTCGGCGAGCGCCAGCTTGATGCCGAGGAACCACGGGCTGACCGTCCATTGAAAGGCGGCGGTGGCGACGCCGAGAATGCCGTAGATGAGGGTCAGCGCCTCCGCCGTGCGGGCCGGGGCGGCGGGGTCGAGGGTTTCGGCAAAGGGTGAGCGGAGGCTGTAGGCGACGGCCCCGCGCTGCCCGGCACAGCGGCCGCAGGCGTGGCATTCCGAGGCGCTGTTCATGCGCCGGATGTCGACCAGCGGGGCGCAGTTGACCGGCTTGACTTCGCCCCGGTAGCGATCCCAGGCGGCGCGGTCGACCTGATAGTGCAGCGGGGCGATTTTGGCGAGGATGGCGAAAACGCCGGAAGCCGGGCACAGATAGCGGCACCAGATGCGTTTTTCGCGCCCGTAGAGGAGGCCGGTGACGGCGGCAGCAAGGCTTGACCCGCCGAGAATCAGCAGGGTTGCCTGCGGGTATTCGTAAACGCTGACCAGTTGGCCGTAAACGGTGGTCAGGACAAAGGCGGCAAAAGGCCAACCGGCCCATTTGAGCCAGCCCGGCACGGCCTTGCCGCGCCCGTGGCGGCTGGCCCATTCGGCCAGCACGCCTTCCGGGCAGAGGAGGCCGCACCAGACGCGGCCCAGCGTGACGGTGGCGACCATGACGCCCGGCCACCACAAGCCCCAGAAACAGAACTGGGCAAACAGCCGCAGGTTGTTCCAGATATGGGCGTCGCCCTCCGGCAGCGGGATGAAGGCTGGCGCAATGACCATCGCCGCGTAGAGGAGGACGATGAACCATTGCAGGGCGATGATGGCGCGTTGATGACGACGGAGAAAGAGGCCAAACCGGGCGATTTTCCCGGCGGCGGGCTGTTGCGCACAAAAGCCCCTCTCCCCTTGGGGGAGAGGGGTTGGGGAGAGGGGGGGATTCCCCGCTGACCTTGGCGCGCCTTCACCCTCTCCCCCAGCCCCTCTCCCATCAAGGGAGAGGGGAGGGATGGTCGCCGCCAGGCGTGAATTCATGCGCCCGTCCGCCGATAGCCGACAATAACCAGCGTCCAGTAGCCGAGCCAGACGAGCAGCGTCGAGAGGGCCGGACGGGCGCGGTAGCCGGTGAAGTCGGCGAGGAGCTTGCCGCCGGTCGTGCCATCGTCGATCAGCGCCGAACTGTCCCACACCGGGTCGATCAGCGTCGGCACCCAGTCGGCGCGGATGGGGGGGTCGCTGGCGCTCATCAAGAGGGCCGAGGCGAGGATCAGCAGCAGAATGGCGGAGAGCCGCAGCAACAGGCCGATGTTGAGCCGGGCCAGGCTTTTCGCCGCCAGCCAGGCGGTAGCGGCGGCGGCGATGAAACCAGCGAGCGAGCCGCCGATCAAGGCCGACAGATCACCGCCCTGAGCCAGACCGTAGAGAAAGATCACCGTCTCCGCCCCTTCGCGGGCGACGGCCAGAGCGGCGACGATGGCGACGCCGAGATAACCGGAACGCGCGGCGGCGGTGGTCAGATCGGCGTGCAGTCTGGCCTTGATTTGCCGCCCGTGGCGGCGCATCCACAGCACCATCTGGGTAATCAGGGCGGCGGCGACGATGAGCGTCGCCGTCTGGAAAATATCCAGCGCCTCGCCGGTCAGTTCGTCCTGCGCCGTCAACAGCGCCCAGCCGAGCGCCAGCGCCAGCAGGACGCCAGCGCCGAGTCCGGCGAACAGGGCGCGGCGGCCAGCGCCGCTATCGTCATTGGCCTTGAGCCAGGCAAAGAGGATACCGGCGATCAGAAAAGCCTCCAGGCTCTCCCGCCAGACCACGAAAAAAGCATTGGCCACGGCGCTTCCTTTCTATTGGGCGACAATCCGGCCCTGGGCCGTGTCCATGTGAAATTCATCGAAAAACTTGTAGGAACCGGGCTTCAGCGGCCGGAACACCAGATTGCGCGCAACGCCCGGCGCAAGAACCAGTTCCTTCCTCAGTTCAAGGCTTTCAAACTCAGCCGCGTCCTTGCCTTCGTTGCGGACTTCCAGCCGAAATTTGGTATTGGCCGGGACCGCCAGGGTTTCTGGAAATAGACGGCCCTCTTTGATGACCAGCACGAAGGTCGGCATGTCATCAGCGAAAGCGGGCGGGGCAAGCAGAAAGAAGGCGAGGGCGAGGGCGCGGCAAAAGCCCCTCTCCCTTGAGGGGAGAGGGGTTGGGGAGAGGGTGAAAATGTACCGTGAGAAGCGGAGAAAGACCTCCCCCCTCTCCCTCTTTCCCTCTCCCACGAGGGGAGAGGGATGATCGCGCAGCGGCGGCGGTGATGCTTGGGCTTCGTGTAATTGTCCTGGAAATAGCCGTCGCCACAGTTTTGGGAACACTTTTCTCATACCATCCTCTCAATACGCAATATTCGCCCGCAAGCCATAGACCTTGACCGAATCGGCGTTGCCGTTGCCGCCCGGACGGGTGATCCATTGAATATCGGGGCTGATGTCGAGATTGGGCGACAGGCGGAAGCGGTAATAGATTTCCGCCACTTTCTCGGCGCCGCGCGGCGTGAAGCGGATATCGACATTGCCGTCGTCGTTGCTGTCGATCTCGACTTCACCGGCGCGGCGGTAGGCGTTGCCGGTTTTCAGCCAACTGCCGCCAATGCCAAGGGCATCCGCCGCCCGGCCCCAATAGCCGCCGTTGATTTCAGCGCCGATCGACAAGGCCCGCTCAAACGGCGCATGTCCCGAAAGCAGTTGGCCGTAACGGCCAAAGAGCCGAATGCCGTCATCGACCTGCTGGTCGACCGAGAGGCCGAAGCCGGTGTGCTTGGCGGTGGTGATGCCGTCGAACTCATCGACATTCCGGCGCATCCAGCCGTAAGCGCGGTAATTGCCATCGAGGCCGCCGGAGAGGCGCAGCCGTTTTTCCGCCTGCAACATGACCAGCGGCGCATTGAGGCTGTTCTCGTAGTTTGACCCCCGTTCGCCCGCGCCAAAAACGCCGAGCGACAGACGCCAGGGTTCGGCTTTTTCGCTCTCGTCGAGCCAGGAGAGAATGGCCCCCGGCTGAAAGCCGTTGGCGTCCGGCGCGACTTCGCCGCCCGCGTCGAGCAGCGGGTTGTGCACAAACACCGAATTGAGGAACTGGATCGACTCATCGCCCGCCGCCGCGTTCTGGTCGAAGAAGCCGAAGATGTCCATCTTGCCGAAAGTGGCTTCCAGCGTGTTGCTGGAATCCGGGCGAAAACCGCCGAGCGGGAAGGGGATCGCCGCCTGATACCAGGCTTCGCCGAGAATCGCCACCGAGTCGTCGGGATTGGCGCCGCTGGCGCGGAAGGCGACGGCATTGGGGGCGCTGGCGAAATGGCCGAGCGTGGCGAAGGGCGTGTTGAAACCCAGCCCCTGACCGATACGGACGTGAGCGAAAACCTTGTGCTCGATGTCGCCGAGTGGCTCCAGCGGCAACTCGACGGTGACATCGGCGCGGTAGCCGATCTGGCTGCTGGTGTCAGTGGCCTGGCCGGGCAGGCCGTGCGCGTGCTGGGCGACGGTGGTCAGCGCCGCGCCAACGGCGATGCCATCGAGCTTTTCGGCAATCGCGGCGGCCTTTTTCATGCTCAGGGCATCCTGCTCGACGGCCTTCAGGCGGGTCGTCAGTTCCGGCTCGTTTTCAGACAGGCGCGGGCTGTCGAGGCTCTCGGCGATTTTCTGGCTCTCCGACTTGAGTGCTTTGACTTCCCTTTCCAGTTCGGCGTTGCGCGCTTCCAGCCGTTCGAGCCGGGCCGCCAGCTTTTCCAGCAGCGCCTGCGGGCCGTCAGCCGCCAGCGCGGGCAGGGTGATCCCCGCCAGGACGAGGGCGGTGGTCAATGACTTGAGACGCATGGTCAGTAACCGCCTTTCTTGCCGATGCCGACGTAGGTGAACTCGTACTCCACCTCAAACGGCTTGAACCACGGGCGGACGCCGGTCGAACGGTCGGTATGGCGGCCAAAATGGGCATGTTTGTTTTCCGATGGCGGCAGGATGGTGTACTTGACCTTGTACTTGCCGGGGCCAGCCAACTTGATGTTGTCGCCATAGTGCGGGCCATCGTTGGCGACCATCGGCATGAACTCGCCGGAAACCGTGTAGTCGCCGCCGATTTTGGCGACTTCAAATTTGACGACCAGATAGGGAATCCACGCCCCTTCCTCAAAACCGTTCGGGTTGTTGGCCAGCGCGTGAATATCGGCCTCGATGTGGATGTCGGACTCGCTGGCTTTCTTCATCATGCCCTCCGGCTCCATCTCGATCGGTTGCAGATAAACCGCCGCGATTTCCATCCCCGCCTTCTGTTGCGGGACGCCAATCGGGTATTCGAGCGCCTGGGCGGGCAGGGCAAGCGCGACGCCAAGCGCCAGCCCGGAAAGGATTTTTTTGATGGACAGCATGAAACAAACTCCTTGAACGATTCCGGCCACAGCGCCGGGTGAGGTTGGGAAAAAAGAAAATCAGTTGGCGGCTACGTCCGCTGCCGCGACCGGCGCGCGGGCGACACAAAGGCCAACGGCGAGGCCGAGAACAATCAACAGCCAACCGCCGTTCGGGGCGGAATAAGCGAAAGGGAGAAGGACATGGCTCATGGAACGCGCCAGACACTCAAAGCGGCAAGCGGCTGGCAAGAACGCCCCAGAGCAACAACCCGGCCAGGGAGACGTGAACGATCAGAGTACGCATGGCTCATTTCACAAAAATAAGAATTGTTCTCATTATGAGGGCGCAAGACCGCTTTGTAAACAGGAATTATTCTTGTTTGCGAAAAAATTGTAAAAAAGCCACGGTCAAAACCGTGGCGGGTCAGGCTACAGGAGGGGGATTACAGGTTTCAGTCCTGTTTCCGCAGGCTTCGCCCGCGCATCAATCCCCGATGCCTGACCCCTGACATCTGATCCCTGTCACGCCAGATCAAACCGAACCACCGGGTGTTGCGTTGTTTAGCGGCTCATCTTCCGTACATGCTGGCGGAACCAGTCAGCCAGTTGTTCTTCCGATAGTTCACCGGCGGCAAGGGCGAGAAAAGCGACGACCAGTTCCGCATCGGTGGCGGCGAGCACATGGCTGTTGAGCATGAGGAAAGTTTCGCTGACGACCGCTGCCGTGCGTTTGTTGCCATCGACAAAGGGATGGTTGCGCGCGATCCCGTAAGCGTAGGCGGCGGCCAGCGCCGCCGCGTCAGGGTCGCCATAGGCAGCAAGGTTTTGCGGACGGGCCAGCGCGCTGTCGAGCAGGCCGCCATCGCGCACGCCATCGGCGCCGCCGTGTTCGGCAAGTTGCTCGGCATGTATCGCCACGGCTGCCGCCGTGGTAATCCACGTCCAGCTCATGGGGGTTATTTGGCCAGTTCGCGCAGGGCGCGCTTGCGCCGCTGCATCACTTCGCGCGCGGCGGCCATTTGCGCGTCGAAATCAGGCTCCGCCGCGCCCAGTTCAATGCCGCGCGGGGTGGCGACCACTGAAAGGGTGCCGCCGATCTGGGTGTTGAGACGCGCCAACAACTCCTTGGGCAGGATGACACCGGCGCTGTTGCCGATTTTGGTGACTTTGAGGGCGATGTTCATACGCAGATTATAACGTCGGCGGTCAGGCCGGGCAAGGCGGGTTCAATCAGCGAACGGTTTTTTCTGGAATTTGCGCTCGCCGCCGTCGGAACGTCCTTCGTCGGGGCGGATGTTGATCGGGACGCCGCGGATGCGGGTGCGGCGGAGGGCGTTGGCGGCGGCGGCGGGCATACCGGCGGGCAGTTCGACCGTGCTCGATTCGTCGTAAAGGCCGATGCGACCGATGAAGCGGCTTTCGATGCCGGCTTCGTTGGCAATCGCGCCGACAATGTCCTTGACCTGAACGCCGTGGTCGCGGCCAACGTCGATGCGGTAGCGCACCATGTCGCCGCTGACGGTGGCCGGGCGGCGGGGTTTGTCCGCGGGGCGGGGACGCTCGTTGCGGGCTTCGAAGCGGGGCTGGTCGCCACGATGTTCGCGTTCGCGCTCAAAACGCGGGCGATCCTCGAAGCGCGGCTTCTTCTCGCGCTCCTTAAAAGCCGCCGGGCGGCGTTCGTCGTGGCGCCCGCTGGCCTGTCTGGGCGGGTCTTCACCGGCAATCTGCAAGGGTTTGTCTTCTTGCGCCATCATGGCCAGCGCGGCGGCGATTTCTTCGGCGCTGACATCGTGCTCCTCGGCAATTTGCGAAACGATGTTGGCGAAGAAGTCGAGACTTTCGGCATTGATGACCTCAGCCACTTTTTCCTTGAAGGCGGCGACGCGCTTGTTGGTCACATCCAGCCGCGAGGGCAGCGTCAAGGGCGTGATCGGCTGCCGCGTGGCGCGCTCAATCGTGCGCAACATGCGGATTTCGCGCGGCGCGACAAAGAGAATGGCGTTACCGGCGCGACCGGCGCGGCCAGTGCGGCCAATACGGTGCACGTAAGCCTCGGTGTCGTAGGGGATGTCGTAATTGACGACATGGCTGATCCGCGCCACGTCGATGCCACGGGCGGCGACGTCGGTGGCGACGACGATGTCCAGCGCCCCGGATTTCAACTGATCGATGACGCGCTCGCGCATCTGCTGGTTGAGGTCGCCGTTCAGGGCGGCGGCGGTGTAGCCGCGGGCGCTCAGTTTGTCGGCCAGTTCGACAGTCGCCGTCTTGGTGCGGACAAAGATGATGGCGGCGTCGAAGTCGTCCTCGACTTCGAGAATGCGGGTCAGCGCGTCGAGCTTGTGGAGGCCGGATACCTGCCAGTAAACCTGACGGATGGCGGCGACCGTGGCGGTGGCCGATTTGATCTTGATTTCACGCGGCGCGACCAGGTATTTTTGCGCCACGCGGCGAATCGGCTCCGGCATGGTCGCCGAAAAGAGGGCGGTCTGGTGTTGTTCCGGCGTGTGTTCGAGAATCCACTCGACATCGTCGATGAAACCCATGCGCAGCATTTCGTCGGCTTCGTCGAGAACCAGGGTTTTCAGGTGGTCGAGATTGAGCGTCTGGCGCTCCAGATGATCCATGACCCGGCCCGGCGTGCCGACGATGACGTGAGCGCCGCGCGCCAGTTGCTTCAACTGGATGGTGTAGCTCTGGCCGCCGTAAATCGGCAGCACATGAAAGCCGGGCAGGTTTTTGGCGTAGGTCTGCAAGGCTTCGGCGACCTGAATCGCCAGTTCGCGCGTCGGCGTCAGGATGAGCGCCTGCGGTTTCATCAACCGGGCGTCGATGCGCTCCATGAGCGGCAGGGCAAAAGCCGCTGTCTTGCCGGTGCCGGTCTGGGCCATGCCGATCATGTCGTGGCCTTGAAGCAGCGCCGGAATGCACTGGGCCTGAATGGGCGAGGGGGTTTCGTAGCCGATTTCGGCCAGAGTTTTCAGTAGCGATTCGCTTAAGCCGAGATCGGCAAAGCTGTCGACGGCAGCCGTCATGGAGATGTTTCCTTTCCTCGTCGCCTTTGACGCCTTGTTTGAGCGGGCGACGGATAGCCCGTCAGACGGGCAAGCCTGAGTGACCCCGACGCAGCCTTGCCGGGGAAGTGAATCAATGGGGTGAATCCTGCACAAGAACCTGAACAATGGGCGGCTGCGGGGAGTTACTGCGGGTGAAACATCACGCATTGAACCGGCTATTATACATTTTTGCTGTCTGCCCGCCAATCAAGGGATCAGGGATTTGTAGGGAACAAGTAATCTGTCCGGACTTGTAGCAAATGATCTGTCCGGTTTCATTGGGTATCTGAGGAGGTACCGGGATGAGACGGACGGTGTTGTTACAGGAGGTACGGAAGATGC
>JAITMS010000040.1 GCA_031277255.1 Azonexus sp. | reverse complement strand
CTACTGCGACAACCTTCCTCTTGCCATCGCCGCCGCACCCGATAAACCCACACCCGACTGACCTCATACCGGCGAGCAATATCCACCGTCCGCTCCCCTCGCTCCAAGGCCCCAAGTATCCGATCTCGCAAATCCTGTGGGTAGGCTCTCATACGATTCCCCCAACATCGCCCACTCAATAGGTTACCAGCGTTTCCAGTTAAATCAAAAATGCTCTAGTGGCTGCACCACGGGGCGGTGTCGTCTGGCCCTCGCAGTTCGGGGCGTTGCAGGGTGCTGCGGACGAGGCCGGAAGTTCTGTCGAAGAGGACGGCGAAGCGGGCCAGGCGGTTCCAGTCGTCGCAAAACAGCCATTCCCAGGCCAGTTCGTCGCGGGCGGCGAAATACATCGTCCATTCGGGGTTGGGCGGGCCGAGCAGGCGCAGGATGGCTTCCTGATCGTCGCGGCCCGGTGCGATGCGGGTGAAATGGCGCATTTGCAGGGCGTTTTCGATCCGCAGCAGACGGCCATCGGGGGCGAAATAGGCCATGTAGGTATGCGTTCCCGATGGGCCGCGCGGGTAGGCGAGTTGTTCGCTGCCATCGGCGTTTTGCCAGCGCCAGGCCGGTTCGCCCATGACGGCGATGGTTTCGTCGACGGTGGCGACGCCCGGTTGCAGGCCGCGCCCGTCGTAGGCGGCGCAGGCGGCGAGCAGGAGCAGGGTGAGGAGCGGCAGCAGGAAGCGCCGCCAGCGCGGCGATTGTCGGCTGGCCGTCACGCCGCGACCGCTGTTGGCGGCGCGGCGGCCAGCGCCGCCCAGCTTGCCGGGTCGGCGGCGCGGCAAAGTTCGGTGACGAGGGCGAAGGCCGCCGCGACATGGTTTTCGGCGGCGGCGCTCAGGCCCGCGCCGAGTTCAAAAGATTCGCCGCGCACGCAGAGGACAAAGGCGGGCGGCGGATCACAGCCCTCGGTCTGGCGATAGACCTGAAGCACCGCTGGCGGCGTCAGGGCGTGCGTGCTGTGGGCGAAATCCGCCGCCGGTGCGACGGGATAAAAAACGTAGGGTGCGGGCGTGCCGTTGCCGGCGTCGATGAACAGGGCCAGCCGCCGCTGGCGGAGGTCGAGGCTGTGTTCGATCTGCAACTGGAAATCCTCGATCACTTCGTACTGTTCGGTCAGTTCGTTGGCGATCAGCCAAGCGGTTAGCCGCTCGCCGAGGAGCGGCCCGATGGCGTCGTCGCCGCGGCTCGGATTGCCGACCGCGAAGATGACCAGGGGTGTCTGTCCGCTGTCCTCTGTCATCTGTCCTCTGAGGAACGGCGGAGCGCGTGTACCAGCGTGCCGTCGGGGTCGCGCAGTTCGACTGCCAGCGGCATCTGGCCGAGGGCGTGGGTGGCGCAGGAGAGGCAGGGGTCGAAGGCGCGGATGGCGACTTCGATGTGGTTGAGCAGCCCTTCGGTGACTTCCCGCCCGTGCAGGTAGCGGCGGGCGACGTGGCGTACCGCCTCGTTCATCGCCTGGTTGTTGTTGGTGGTCGAGACGATCAGATTGGCCATCGTAATCAGGTCGTTTTCGTCGACGCGGTAGTGATGGAACAGGGTGCCGCGCGGCGCTTCGATGACGCCGACGCCTTCGAGCGCCCGCTCGCCATGCGCCATCAGGTCGTCGGAGAGGAGATCGTCGTCGTGCAGCAGATCCTTGATGACCTCGGCGGCGTGCAGCATTTCGATCATCCGCGTCCAGTGGTAGGCGAGCGGCGCGTGCAGCGGCGCGCCGCCCGCGTAGTCGACGAATTCGCGGCGTTCCTGTTCGGCAAACGGCGTCGCAATCTGGTCGCAGTTCTGCACCCGCGCCAGCGGCCCGACCTTGTACCAGCCCTGCTCCTTGCCGATGGCGCGGATGTAGGGGAATTTCATGTAGCTCCAGGGCCGCACTTCTTCTTCGATGTAGCTCTGGTAATCCTGATAATCGACGTGATCGAACAGGATCTTGCCGTTGTCATCGCGGGCGCGCAGCGTGCCGTGATAGAAGTCGAGGTCGCCGCCGTGGCCGACCAGCGACATGAAGTTGGAGCGGAAAATGCCGAAGCTGTTGTAGAGGCCGGGGTCCTGGGTGTGCACCTGCTGGATCAAATGGACCGCGTCGCGCGACCACTGGACGATGTGATAGATGTCCTTCAGGAGTTGGTCGCGCTCGGCGACGGTCAGCGATTTGTTCACGCCGCCCGGCACCGAGCCGGTGCCGTGCACGCGCTTGCCCGCCGTGACGCGGATCACCTCCTGACCGAATTTCCTGAGCAGAACGCCGCGTTTGGCGATTTCCGGGTGTTCCTGGGCGACGCCGACGATGTTGCGCCGGGTCACGTCGCTGTCAAAGCCAAAGAGCAGATCGGGCGAGGAGAGATGGAAGAAATGCAGGGCGTGCGATTGCAGCATCTGGCCGTAGTGCATCAGGCGGCGCAGCTTTTCGGCGGCGGGCGTGAGATGGCGCGCGCCGACGATGGCGTCGAGCGCCTTGGACGCCGCCAGATGATGCGATACCGGGCAGATACCGCACAGGCGCTGGACCAGCACCGGCACTTCCCAGTAGGGGCGGCCCTGGATGAATTTTTCAAAGCCGCGAAATTCGACGATATGGAGGCGCACCTGATGCACCTTGTTCTGATCGTCGAGCAGCAGGGTCACCTTGCCGTGGCCTTCGACCCGCGACACCGGATCAATGGCGATGCGGCGCAGTTTTTCAGGATTCTCGGCGGTTTCCAGATGGTAGCTCATCAAAAATTCCTTTTATTTCAGTCGTAACGCATCAGGCCGTGGCCGAGTTCCGGCTCGCGGCCTGCCAGGAGGTCGGTCAGCACTTTCCAGATGGCGTCGCCGGATGGCGGGCAGCCGGGAATGAAATAGTCCACCTTGACCACTTCGTGAATCGGATGCACCTTGTCCAGTGGCAGCGGCAGTTCGGGGTCGTTGGGGATCATGCCGTTGGCGAGGCCGGGACTGGTGTGATAGACCTCCTCCAGTATCGCCGTCAGCGGCAGATGGTTGCGCTGCGCCGGCAGGCCGCCGTTGACGGCGCAGGCGCCGATGGCGATCAGCGTCTTGCAGTTCTTGCGGAACTCGCGCAGGACGTGGATGTTCTCGGCGTTGCAAAGACCGCCCTCGATGATGCCGAGGTCGCAATCCGGGCTACAGGTCTTGATGTCGGTCAGGGGCGAGCGGTCGAACTCGACATGTTCGAGTAGCGTAAACAACCGCTCGTCGATGTCGAGAAAGGACATGTGGCAGCCGAAGCAACCGGCGAGCGAGGTTGTCGCCACTTTGAGCTTTTTGGCGGGGGCGTTCATCTCAGATTTCCTCCGCGATGCTGTCGATGGGCGCTTTGTCGTAGCGGCGCTCGCCGATCGGTACGGCAAAGCCGCGCCGTTTTTTCAAAAAGACGCCAACCGGACAGACCCCTGCCGCCTTGTCGGCGGGCGAAAAATTGGTGTCGGCCAGCCGCCCCGACCCGGCATTGACAATGAGGCGCGTCTTGATGCCGCGCCCGGACAAGGCAAAGACGTTCTTGCCATCGACATCGCGGCTGGCGCGCACGCACAGCGAGCAGAGGATGCAGCGGTTGAAATCGAGCAGCACTTCCGGGTGTGAAGCGTCGAGCGCCCGGCTGGGGAAGAAGTGGTCGAAATGCGGACTCATCATGCCCAGTTGGTAGGCCGTCGCCTGCAACTTGCAGTTGCCGCTCTGCTCGCAGGCTGGGCAGAAATGGTTGCCTTCGACGAACAGCATCTGCACCAGCGAGCGCCGTTCGGCGTTGATGTCCTCGGTGTTGCTTTCGACCGTCATGCCGGGCGTCGCCCGCATTGTGCACGAGGCCGTATGGCGGCCATTGACCTTGACCGTGCACAGCTTGCACGAGCCGTGCGGCTTGAACTCCGGGTGGTAGCACAGATGCGGGATGAAAACGCCCGCCGCCGTCGCTGCCTGCAAAATGGTCTGGCCGTCGGCAAACGGAATGCTCTGGCCATCGAGGGTAAAAGTCTGACTCATGCGTCCTCTCCGCTGGTGGCTTTGACGAGGTGGGCGGCGGCGTCATCGCGGCCCGTCATTTGGCGGGCCGCCGCCAGCGCCCGGTCGAGATCGAAGGCTGGCGTGAAATCTTTCTGCACCAGACGTTTCTCGTAAGCGGGCCGGAATTTCTTGATGGTGTCGAGCACCGGATTGCAGGCGGTGTGGCCGAGGCCGCAATGGCTCATCGACTGCAAGAGAAGGTTCAGCTTCTCGATTTCGGCAAAATCATAGGGCGAGCCGCAGCCGTTGTGCAGCTTGTCCATCAGATTCTTCAGAAGCGAGGTGCCGACCCGGCACGGCGTGCAGAAGCCGCAGCTTTCGTGCTGGAAGAAATGCACGTAATTCCTCGCCACCTCGAACATGTCGCGGCTATCGTCGAAGATGGTAAACGCGCCAGCGGTCGGAATATCCTCAAAGCCGATGACCCGGTCGAACTCCTCCGGCCCGACGCAGACGCCCGACGGGCCGCTGATCTGCACCGCCTGGGTATTCGTCGCGCCGCAATCGGCCAGCACCTGACGGACGCTGACGCCGAACGGGTATTCATACAAGCCGGGCCGCGCGCAATCGCCCGCCACCGACAGAATCTTGCTGCCCGCCGACTGCCGGGTGCCGATGGCGGCGTACCAGTCGGCCCCCTTGAGGGCGATCAGCGCCGCCGAAGCAAAGGTTTCGACATTGTTCACCACGGTCGGCTGGTCAAGATAACCGTTGGTCACCGGGAAGGGCGGACGGTTGCGCGGCGTGCCGCGCTTGCCTTCGAGCGACTCGATCAGCGCCGACTCCTCGCCGCAGACGTAAGCGCCCGCGCCGAGATGAATCTCGATGTCGAAATTGAAGCCGGGCAGGCCAAGAATGCCCGCGCCGAGCAGCTTGTCCCGGCGGCGGCGCTCAAGAACGGCGGTCAGGGGTTCGAGCAGGTAGCGGTACTCGCCGCGCAGGTAGAGAAAGCCGCGCCGCGCGCCGACGGCGTAAGCGGCCAAGGTCATGCCCTCGAAGACCAGATCGGCATAAGAAGTCAGCAGGACGCGATCCTTGAAAGTGCCCGGCTCGCCCTCATCGGCATTGCAGACGATGACGCGCCCCTGACCGGGCTTCAAGGGCGCATTGCGGCAGGCCAGCCACTTGAGGCCGGTGGTGAACCCGGCGCCGCCGCGACCGCGCAGATTGGCTTTTTTGATCGCCTCGATCAGCGCCGCCGGGCCATCGTCACCCAGCGCCAGCGCCGCCCGCAGGGCGTCGCCCGGCTGCATGTCGTGACCGAGCAGGATGCCCGGCTGGCGGATATTGTCCTCGACCCGGAACCATTCGGCGGGCCACTCGGCAAGCGGCACGCGGTTCCTCACCCGCTCGGCGATCTCGTCGATGCGCCCGGCATCGAGCCGGGTGATGGCCAGATTATTGACCAAGAGGCCCGGCCCCTGGTCGCACATGCCGGTGCAGGAGGTGCGGTCAACGCTGACCAGACCATCCTCGGAAACCTTGCCCGGCTCGATCCAGAGATTGTGGCAGAGCCGCTCCAGAAGCGCCTGACTGCCCAACATGCGGTCGCTCACGTTGTCGGAAAAAAGAATCCGGTACTGGCCGCGCGGCCGCAGATAAAAGAAGGAATAAAAACCGGCAACGCCCTCGATCTTGGTGCGCGGCACACCCAGAGCCGTTTGCAGGCGGTCGATGGCCTCCGGCGAAATCCAGTCGCAGGCTTCCTGCACCTCGCGCAGAATCTGCACCATGCAGGTCGGATCGCCCCGCCAACGGGCGACAACCCGGTCGACAACTCCGGCCACAACGTCTGGCGACATGTCATTTGCTGTCACGGCTACCTCTCGAATCGCTCAAATGAACCCCCAAGGGTAACACCGATGGCGGGCAAGCGCCCTGTTTCCGGTCAACCGTCGCCGTGTTTTGACCCTGCCGCCAACGGCCCGCCCTGCGGCAACACGGCGCAATGGACAGTCGTTCGGCGGGCGTGACGGATTGGCGACAAAGCGCAACATGATCGTCATTGTTTGCTGCAACGCACCACACTATACTCAAACCCCCGCTGCAAAGCCCCGATGGAAGTTCGTCATGCAAGAGAGCAAAGAGCAACGCTATCTCAACAACAAGACCTTCGATGAAATTGCCGTCGGCGATTCGGCCCGGTTGACTCGCACCCTGATGCCGGAAGACGTCAAGCTGTTTGCCATCCTCACCGGCGATTTCAATCCGGCGACGACCGATCCGAAGTATTCGCAAAGCGGCATGTTCCGCGAAGTGATTGCTCACGGCATGTGGAGCGGCTCGCTCATTTCGACCGTGCTCGGTACGCAGTTTCCCGGCCCCGGCACCATTCTGGTCGGCCAGAGTCTGCAATTCGTCCGTCCGGTGAGCATTGGCGACACCATTACGATGACCGTCACCACCCAGCAGAAATTCGAGCACAACAAGCACGTTCTTTTTGATTGCGTCTGCACCAATCAGGAGGGGCTGCCGGTGGTGCGCGGCACGGTCGAAGTGCTGGCGCCGAGTGAAAAAGTCTCGCACCGGCTGCAAGCGCCGCGGCCGGAGGTGCGCATTGACGACAAGAGCGAGCGTTTCAACCGCCTGCTGGCGAGAGTCAAGGGTCTGGAGCCGATTCCCACCGCCGTCGCCCACCCGTGCGACCATGAATCGCTCAGAGGCCCGGTCATGGCTTTTCAGGCGGGCATCATCGAGCCGATTCTGGTCGGCCCGGAGAGCAAAATCCGCGCCGTGGCCGAGGAGTTTGGCCTCGATCTTTCCGGCATCCGCATTGTGAACGCCGCCCACAGCCACGACGCGGCGGCGCTGGCGGTTTCTCTGGCGCGCACGGGCGATGCCGAAGCCTTGATGAAGGGCAGCCTGCATACCGATGAACTGATGAGCGAAGTCGTCTCGCGGGCCAATGGTTTACGCACCAACCGCCGCATCAGCCACGTTTTTTTGATGAGCGTGCCGACCTACCACCGGCCTCTGCTGATTACCGATGCCGCGATCAACATCGCGCCGACGCTGGAAGAAAAGGTGGACATCGTCCAGAACGCCATCGACCTCGCCCATGTCATCGGCATCCCGGAGCCGCGGGTGGCGATTCTGTCGGCGGTCGAAACCATCAACCCGAAAATCCAATCGACGCTGGATGCCGCTGCCCTGTGCAAAATGGCTGATCGCGGCCAGATCAACGGCGGCATCCTCGATGGCCCGCTGGCCTTTGACAACGCCGTGTCCATCGTCGCCGCCAAGACCAAGGGCATCAAGTCGGCGGTGGCTGGACATGCCGAAATTCTTGTCGTTCCCGATCTCGAATCGGGCAATATGGTCGCCAAGCAACTGGAATATCTGGCCAACGCGCTGACCGCCGGTATCGTCCTCGGCACCCGCGTCCCCATCGTGCTGACCAGCCGCGCCGACAGCGCCGAAACGCGCACGGCTTCCTGCGTCATCGCCGCCCTCATCGCCCACGCCAAACGCAACACCGGGAGTGTCAAACCATGAAACGCGCCATCCTGACCATCAATGCCGGATCATCGTCGATCAAATTCGCGCTCTTTCCGCTGGTCCACGCCCATCCGCTGTCGCCAAAGGCGGAAATGCACGGCCAGATCGACGGCATCGGCACCGGCGCCACCCGGCTCGAAGCCAAAGGCCGGGATGGCAAGCTGCTCGCCGACCAAGCCATTCCCGGCAAGACGGTGCGCCATGACCTGGCCTTCGACGCGCTGCTCCAGTGGTTTCTGGCCAGCCAGAGCGACTGGCAGATCGTTGCCATCGGCCACCGGGTGGTGCACGGCAGCGAGCTTTACTCGGCGCCGACCATCATCGACGATACCGTGCTCGGCCATCTGGAAAGTTTCGTGCCCTTAGCGCCGCTGCACCAGCCGCACAATGTCGCCGGCATCAAGGCCCTGCGCCACCTGCTGCCGCAAGTGCCGCAAGTGGCCTGCTTCGATACCGCCTTTCACCGCAGCCAGCCGGAAGTCGCCCAATTGTTCGCCCTGCCGCGGGCGCTAACCGCCGAAGGCATCCGGCGCTATGGCTTTCACGGCCTTTCTTACGAATACATCGACCGCGCCCTGCCGCGGCACTCGCACCGCGCCAGAGGCCGGGTCGTCATCGCCCACCTGGGCAACGGCGCCAGCATGGCGGCCATGGTCAACCGCAAATGCGTCGCCACCACCCTCGGCTTCTCGACCATCGACGGCCTGATGATGGGCACCCGCTGCGGCAGCCTCGACCCCGGTCTGGTGCTGCATCTCATGGAAAGCCGGAATTTCTCGGTCAAGGACATGACCCGCATTCTCTACAAGGAATCGGGCCTGCTCGGCGTCTCCGGCGTCAGCCAGGACATGCGCGCCCTGCTCGCCAGCGACAAGCCGGAAGCGCACGAGGCCGTCGAACTGTTCTGTTACCGCATCGTCCGCGAACTCGGCTCGCTCACCGCCGCCGCTGGCGGTCTTGACGCCCTGGTGTTTACCGGCGGCATCGGCGAGCACGCGACCGAGGTCCGCCACCGCGTCTGCCAGCAGTGCGAATGGCTGGGCATCCGCCTCGACCCGGAAGCCAACGCCCGTCACGACATCGTCATCAGCGCCGGCGACAGCCGCGTCGACGTGCTGGTCATCCCGACCAATGAAGAATGGATGATGGCGCACCACGCGCAGACCCTGCTGGCGCTCTGAAAAATATTTTTTGCCTTGAGGCCCCGCTGGCGAAAATCGGCGGGGCTGTGAGTAAACAAAAGGTTCCGGCATTGCCAAAAATGGCGGCGTGAACCCGGAAGAATCGGGAAGAAGCCGGATATAGCCGGATGGAGCGGGATGAGATAGGAGATGTGGCGCTCTGACAGAATGATCGGGAATGGTGAAAATTCGCCCAACGTTCACGAAAAAAACTGACAGTTTCCGGCGACGCCGGATGAAAGCGCCTCCGCCCCGTGACGCCGGGCGGGAATCGCAACTTCCGGCGACGCCGGGCGAAACTGCCTCTGCCCAGCGACGCCGGGCTGGAATGGCGACTTCCGGCGACGCCGGGCGAAAGCGCCTCCGCTCAGTGACACCGGGTTGGAATGG
>JAITMS010000016.1 GCA_031277255.1 Azonexus sp. | reverse complement strand
GTTCCTTAACGACTAAAGTAAATATCCCCCGGCAAAGCCGGGGGCTTTATGATGTGAGCCGCTCAAAGCGGCGAAACGGTGGCGCTAACGCGCCCCGAACCATGCGCCACCTATCGGTGGCAAGCTCTTACGACCACAGACGCAGTTGATCCAGCCGTGCGTCTTCTGCCTCCTGATGCCGGATGTACTCTCGAATCATCTGCCCATCCCGGCCTACCGTTGATACAAAGTACCCTCTGGCCCAAAAGTGCTGACCCACAAAATTCCGCTTGCGCTCTCCATACACTCGCGCCATGTGAATCGCACTCTTGCCTTTCATGTACCCCACTACACTCGATACCGCATACTTCGGCGGAATCGACAACAGCATATGCACATGATCCAGCATCAGGTGCCCTTCTTCTACCCGACTCTCCTTCTGCTGCGCCAATCGACGAAACACCTCTCCAAGATGCGATCTCAACTGCCCATACAACACCTTCCGGCGACACTTCGGTATGAACACTACATGATATTTACAGTCCCAGCGACTATGGCTTAGGCTCTCAAAGTCGTCCATCGTGATTTCTCCATTCTGTGTGCTTGGCGGCTCACAAACAGAGTTTCACGCTTGGACGACTCCTGTAAAAGTCAAACTCCTACTGCCTCCCCGGAAAAGCCGGGGGATTTCCAGATTTGTTTAAAACGCGAAAACATGCTTGACGCGCAGCGCCGGTTGGCCGGATTCAATCGCCAGCAGGCGAGCGATGTTGGGGTGTTTGCCGGGGTGGGCGCGTTCTTCTGCGCTGTGTTCGGCGAAAATTTCCAGCCCCTTGCTCGCCGCTTCCGCCGTGATCGAGCCGTAGGTCTGGGCCAGATGGTTGTACACCGCCAGCGCGCCCTGGCTGCCGGGTTTGTTTTCGATGCTGGCGACGATCTGACCGTTAGCGTCGAGCAGGTTGAGCGCCGCCAGATGGGAGATACGCGGCAGTTTTTTCAGGTTTTCGGCAAAAGACATGGTTCTGGCTTACTTCCAGTCGCGTTTGGCTTTGACGAGGCCGATAATCAGCCCGGTGGTGAAGGTGATCGCCGGCATGATGAAGGCCAGCGCCTTGATGCCGCGCACGGGGCCGTAGAGGGCGAGCAGCAGCGCCGCGGGCAGGAGGCCGATGAGGAGGCCGAGCAGCCCGCCCTTGACGCCGCCACGGATGATCTCGCGCTCGGTGACGCGGCGCTCGCCCGCGCAATACGGGCAGTAGATGGCCTCCGGCGGCGCGTCCCGCTGGCATTTGGCGCAGATCATTTTTCTCCTCTCATACTTTTGAGAAAAGGACAGGCAACAGACTTGGCTGAATCATGTTGGCGCTAACCACTGATTTTCCGGTTGCCCCATTTTCGGATGTTTTTTCGAGCGCCGCATTTTTGCCTTTGTCTTTTCTTCGCCGGTCTGGAAGCCTGAATCAATTCCGGGCGGATGATCTGCCGCCCGCTATCCAGCGAAAAGCATGTGATTTGTAGTCGTTGAGGGAACTGGAGCCGACGATGACGCTACCGTCAGCGGATGCAGCGATAGCCTCACTCTCCACGCTGCCCAAGGCTCCCAATTCCAGCTTGCCGCCATTGGCTCCCCAGAGGTAGGCGCGCCAGCCTTCGTATTTGGTACCGACGGGACTGATGAGCGGTCTCACCCTCTCCCCAACGGTCACACAGCCATCCGCGGATAGGCCAAAGGCGACACTGCTCATGTCGCCCGGCGCATCCAGATCCTGCATGCCACCATTCACCGTCCAGCGGAAAGCGTGCGGGATGACCGTGCCACTCTCATAAATGTCCTTGCTCTTCTCGTACCTGACATCGCTTACCCCGATGACCACGCCGCCATCCGCCGAGACGTCATGAGCGTGACTGAGCGGATAACCCAGCGCGTCGCCCAATACGCCCAAATCCTGCATGCCGCCTTCTGCCGTCCAGCGAAAGGCATGATGAATACCGATATCGCCGGTCCAACTCCTCCCCACCACGACACGGCCATCGGCGGATACAGCTTCCGCCTCGCTGCTCACATCCTTGCCACCCAAAGCGCCCAAATCCTGCATGCCCTCTTCCGCCGTCCAGCGAAAGGCGCGTGAAACCTCCCTGCCGCGATGGGGATGAGGGTTGCCATAGTTTCCTACCACCATACGATAGGTTCCTACCACTACACGGCCATCAGCAGATACGCCCTTGGCCTGACTGCCGTCACCCAAACTGCCCAAATCCTGCATACCGCTTTCCACCGTCCAGCGGAAAGCATCAGTCTTGCCGCTGCGAGTGGCGCTATATCCGACAATGACGCGACCATCGCTGGAAATATCCTGAGCTGAACTCTCCGCGCCGCCCAGCGTGCCAAGGTCCTGCATACCGTCCTGCGCCGTCCAGCGGAAGGCATGCCGTGTCTTCCCGTCATTATTGATTTCGCTTACTCCCACCACCACGCTGCCATCGGCGGATACACCCGTGGCAAAACTATCCTTGCCGCCCAGTGTGCCAAGATCAAGGAATTCGCCTTGGCGTATGTCAGCACATGACATTGTCGTCATCGTCTGACGATTGTCAGTCCAGCATCCTGCCAATAGCGCAGTCAACAGCAAAGGCATGAAAAAACCGTGTTTGTTCATAAATATGATGGCTTGATTCCCTTTTGTTGACTAATGGGCCGTGATTATGAAATTCGCCGAGCCAGTTCCGCTGCCTTGCCGGTGTAGTCCCAGGGCGTCAGCTTGAGCAGGTCGGCTCTGGCGGCGGCGGGAATATCCAGGGTGGCGACGAAAGCCTGCATCCCGTCGCGGGAAACGCGCGCGCCGCGCGTCAGTTCCTTGAGTTTTTCGTAGGCGTCGGCAACGCCGTAGCGGCGCATCACGGTCTGGATCGGTTCGGCCAGAAGCTCCCAGTTGGCGTCAAGATCGGCGCGCATGAGGTCGGCGTTGATTTCGAGCTTGTCCAGTCCTTTCAACAGGGAATCGTAGCCGAGCAGGGCGTGACCGAGGGCGACGCCCATGTTGCGGAGTACCGTCGAATCGGTGAGATCGCGCTGCCAGCGCGAGATCGGCAATTTTTCGGCAAGATGCTTCAGGAGGGCGTTGGCGAGGCCGAGATTGCCTTCGGAATTTTCAAAATCAATCGGATTGACCTTGTGCGGCATGGTCGAGGAGCCGACTTCACCGGCTTTGACTTTCTGCTTGAAGAAGCCGAGCGAGACGTAACCCCAGATGTCGCGGTCGAGGTCGATCAAAATGCTGTTGGCGCGGGCAAAGGCGTCGAACAGTTCGGCCAGCGCGTCGTGCGGCTCGATCTGGATGGTGTAGGGGTTGAAGACAAGACCCAGCGATTCGACGAAACGCCGGGCGAAACCCTCCCAGTCGTAGCCGGGATAGGCGGCGAGATGGGCGTTGTAATTGCCGACCGCGCCGTTGATCTTGCCCAGCAGTTCGACGCTGGCGATGCGGGCGCGGGCGCGTTGCAGGCGGTAAGCGGCGTTGGCGAGTTCCTTGCCCATCGTCGTCGGCGTTGCCGGTTGGCCGTGGGTGCGGCTCATCATCGGGATGTCGGCGTAGGCGTGGGCGAGTTCAACCAGTTTGCCGCCAACGCCGTCAAGCGCCGGAAGCAGCGCCTGTTCCCGCGCGCCCTGGCACATCAGGGCGTGGGCAAGGTTGTTGATGTCCTCCGAGGTGCAGGCGAAATGGATGAATTCGCTGACCTTGACGATTTCGGGATTGGCCTTGGTGCGGCCCTTGATCCAGTATTCCAGCGCCTTGACATCGTGGTTGGTCGTCGCCTCGATGGCCTTGACCGCCGCCGCTTCTTCCGGGCCGAAACCGGCGACCAGGGCGTCAAGTTCGGCCACGGCCGCCGGAGAAAAAGCGGCGATTTCGGCAAAATGCGGCTCGGCGGCGAGCGCCTTCAGCCATTCGATCTCGACCTTGAGGCGGGCGCGGATCAGGCCAGATTCGGAAAAATGCCCGCGCAAGGCATCAACTTTGGCGGCGTAACGGCCATCAAGCGGGGAAAGCGCAGTCAGGGGGTTGAGCGTCATCGGTCATATCCTTGTCCAGAACCCGGAATTTTACCGGCCCGGCAGTCCCCTCGCCATACGCTATAATCGTCTTCCCGCAAAACGAAGAACAGGCAACGATGAAGCTGATCGGCACCCAGGCCAGCCCCTACACGCGCAAAGCGCGGATCGTGCTGGCGGAAAAAAAGATCGAATTCGATTTCGTCATTGACCGGCCCGCCGCCGCAGACAGCAAGGTACCCGCGATCAATCCCCTGGGCCGGATTCCGGTGCTGGTGCTCGACGACGAGACGCCGCTATTTGATTCGCGGGTCATCGTCGACTACATCGACAATGTTTCGCCAAACAACAAACTGATTCCCGCCCCTAACCGCGAGCGGAGCGAAGTCAAACGCTGGGAGGCCCTGGCCGACGGCGTCTGCGACGCCGCCGTCGCCATCGTCCTCGAAACACGCCGCCCGCGCAGCAAGCAGAGCGCCGAATGGATCGCCCGCCAGCAGGAAACCGTCCGCCGCGGCCTCGCCTTCATGGCCGCCGAACTCGGCGAACGGCCTTACGGCATGGGTACCCACTTCTCGATGGCCGACATCGCCATCGGCGTCGCCCTGGGCTACCTCGATTTCCGCCTGCCCGACATCAACTGGCGGGAAAGCCACCCCCATCTCGGCAAACTCTACGCCAAACTGCTGCAACGCCCGTCCTTTGCCGAGACAGCGCCCAGCGACTGAGGCCGCGAGCGCGAAAAGTCGGAGAGAGAAAATTCCCTCTCCCCCTCGTGGGAGAGGGCCGGGGAGAGGGGGCGGACGCCGCAGGCGTCCTGATGTACTTTCGTTACGCCAACCGCCGCCCCCTCTCCCCCGGCCCCTCTCCCACAAGTGGGAGAGGGGAGGAAGGCGCATCGCCGCCTACAGCCCCCGCACAGTCCTCTCCTTCGGGTAGCGCACCGTCCAGGAGAAAGGCAGGGTGCGCGCTTCATTGGGCGCGAGTTTGAGCGTCCATTGCAGTTCGCCGCTGGCGGCGTCGAAGCTGGCATCGCCGTGGCGCAGGTCTTCAATGCGGATTTCGCTGTCGCGGCTGACCGGCGCCTGGTCGATGATGACCAGATCAATCGCCTCCGCCCGCGTGTTGCGCGCCGTGAGGGTGACGCCGAATTGCTGGCGCACGTCGCTGCCGAAGAATTGCGGCTCCTTGCGGAAGGCCGGATCGCTCTCGCGCTTGAGCAGAATGCGCTTGTCGCGGCCCAGTGAAATATCGAGCGTGTTTTTCGCCCGCGCGACATCAATGTAACCCTGGCCGACGTAGTTGCCTTCATAAAAAATATTGCTCTGGCCGGGCAGCAGGTTCAGCTCGCCCCAGCCGCTGACTTGCGCTTGCAGGAAGGCGTCGGCATCGAGCTTGGGCGTGGCGACGTAGCGATAAGTCGCGGCCAGCGGCGCGCTCTTGATCATCACCAGATGGCCTTTGCCATCCGCCGGAATCGAATACGGCAGGGCGATGGCGAACTGCGTGTCGATGCCGCTGGCGTCGGTGCTGACATAGCCATCGAGCGCCTGCTGCCGCAGGCGGACATTCGCCATCGGCGCAGGCGGCGGCGCGGCCGCCATCGCGGGCATGGGCATTCCCTCCGTTCTCACGTCGGCGTATTTCGCCTCCGGCTCGAGCAGGAGAAACCAGGGCCGCAGCACCGGCGCTTGCGCGCCTTGCGCCGGGTTGCCGGTCGATAGCGTCAGTCGTACCTTGTCCCAGTTGATGCCGCTGTTCTGGAAGACCCGCGCCTTGTAGGTCAGTTGCACCGGCGCGCCGACTTTACTCGCGTGCAGATCGTAGGAAGGCATCCACCCGGCATCGGGCGCGACGTAAGACAGGGTCAGCGCGCTGCGCGCCGCCTGCGGCGCGTAGAGGCTGACGACGATGCGCCCGCCGGGCTGAAAGCCCTTGGCTTTTTCTTCGTCCAACTGCTGCGCGAGTTTGGCTTCTTTCTCCTGCGCTTTCACCAACTGCTCGGCGAGACGGTTCTGCTCGAGCAGCGCGGCGCTCATTTTCTGGTTGAGCAGATCGAACATGCGGCTGATTTCGGCGGTGGACGCCACGCCATCCTTACCGCCCAGCTTGCGGTTGGCGCGGATCATTTCGACCTGTTCGACGACCACCGCCTGCTGCACCTGAATTTTCTCGCGGCTGGCCCTGGCGGCCTCGAATTCACGCTTGATCTCAAGGGCACGCGGCGACAGCGCCTCGGCGTCGAGATAGTCGTTGCGCACCGTCGCCGATTGCACCACCACGCCATTACTGGCCGCTACCGAGAGGCTCTGCTCGTTGATGTTGCCCGCCACGTTGCTCAACAGCCATTCGCTGTCGCCCGCCGGGACATCGAGCGTCACCGCGCCGGACAACTGCGCGCCGCGCAAAAAGACGACCGCTTCCTGCAACTGCACTTTCTCTGCCGGACGGCTTTCGGCAACGGCGCTGAGGGGGCTGAGGGCGCTCAACCCAGCGCCGACGAACAAGGCAAAACGAAAAAACGGGGTCATGGCAGGTTCCTTGGGAAGCAAAAAAAGTGGAAAAAATGCGCGGTCATGCCGTGGATCGCCTGGACGTTTTATTTCTCCCTCTCCCGCATGTCCAGAATCGGAATCGAGCCGGTTGGCAGCATGGTCTGCGGCAGCCGCCCATCCCATTTTTCGGCCTGGACGAGTTGAACCAGCTTGGCGTTTTCGGCCAGCGCCTTTGCTCTTTCGCGGATCGCGTAGGCTTCGGCGTCGCCTTTCAATTTGATCGCCTTGGCTTCGGCCTCGGCCTGCTGGACGACGGCTCGCGCTTCGCCATCGGCTTGCGTTTCCCGGATGTCGGCCTGGATTTTTTCGCGCCGGGCGTTCTGCTCCAGCTTTTGCACCTCGACCTCGGCCAGCATCCGCTGTTCAACGGATTGTTCGTAGGCGGTGCTGTAATCAATATTCTCGATTTGCACGCTTTCAATAATCACGGGAAATTCCTTGACCGAATCCCGCAAGGCAATATCAAAATCGGCATTGAATTTTGCCCTTTCCGAAATGGAACGGTAAGCCGTGAATTGCCCGAATACCGACTTCAACTGCTTGTTGGTCTGCGGATTGATAACCCGGTTCAACAAGCCCTCAATACCCTTGAAATCGGCATAGGCTTCTTTCACCCGGCCCGGGTCCACTTTCCAGGTCACGGAAACATTCAGATTGGCCGGTTGCTGATCCATCGAATAGGCCGGCACCTGCGGAAACTCGGCTTTCAGGGTTTGCAGGCTGATCTTCACCACATTATCAATGACGGGAATTTTGAAACCAAGACCTGGCTCGGCCTCGCCAACGAAGGCTCCGTTTCTGAGGACCACGCCCCTTTCGGATTGATCGACGGTATACCATGATCCTGACAGGGTTGTTAAAACAACGATGGCGGCAATAAAAAATATCGCGATAATGCCATACGATCTGCCTCTGGATTTGATATTGGCGATAACAGCCTCTTGCCTTTGTTGATTCATTATTTTCTCCTGTTCCTGTCAAAAAAATTCTGTTTGATGAAAACCAGTCCAAAGAACACCAGAACAGATAAAACCAAAATACCGATAACTTCCAGCAGAACGCCCATTTCATACTCCTTTCATCAAACTGCCAACTTGCCCGGAATCTGGAAACGGAATCAAACGATCACCCCGCCGCCCAGACAGACCCGGCTCTCGTAAAGCACCACCGACTGGCCCGGCGTCAGCGCCCATTGTGGTTCGGCGAAGTGGATTGCGCAGGCGTCACCGTCGAGGCGCTCGATGTCGCAAGCCTGCTCGTCGGCGCGGTAGCGGGGCTTGGCGGTGTAGACCCAGTGCGGGCGGGGCGGCTGACCGGCAATCCAGGAGAGTTGTCCGGCAGTCAGCGTACTTTTCAGGAGCGCCGGGTGAGCGTGGCCCTGAACGACGTAGAGCACGTTCTTTTCCATATCCTTGCCCGCGACGAACCAGGCCTCGTGCTCGCCGCCGCCGGACTGGCCTTTTTCCTTCAGGCCGCCAATGTGCAAACCCTTGCGCTGGCCGATGGTGTGGTACATCAGGCCATCGTGCACGCCGAGAATTTTGCCGTCGTCGAGACGGCGAATCTCGCCCGGCTGCGGCGGCAGGTAGCGGCTCAGAAATGCCTTGAATGGCCGCTCGCCGATGAAGCAGATGCCGGTCGAATCCTTCTTGGCGGCAACGTGCAGCCCCGCGGCCTCGGCAATCCTGCGCACCTCGCGCTTGTAGAGATTAGCCAGCGGAAATAGCGTCCTTGAAAGCTGCGCTTGATTGAGCCGGTAGAGAAAATAACTCTGATCCTTGGTTCCATCCTCGGCCTTGAGCAACTGGAACTGCCCCTCAAACTCGCGCACCCCGGCGTAATGCCCGGTGGCGATGCGCTCGGCCCCCAACTGCATGGCGTGATCGAGAAAAGCCTTGAACTTGATTTCGGAATTGCACAGCACATCCGGGTTCGGCGTCCGCCCCGCCTGATATTCGGCAAGAAATTCAGCAAACACCCGCTCACGGTACTCGGCGGCAAAATTGACCACTTCAACGTCGATGCCGATGACATCGGCAATGCTCATCACGTCGATCAAATCCTGCCGCGACGAACAGTAATCGTCGCTATCGTCATCCTCCCAGTTTTTCATAAAGAGGCCGATCACTTTCCAGCCTTGCTGTTTGAGCAACAAAGCCGCGACGGCGGAATCGACACCGCCGGAAAGGCCGACGACTATGGTTTTTTGAGGCATGGAGACTCCATTTTTCTATAATTTTGGCAACATTTTCACTACTCAATCATCGGTATATCACCTTGCGTGGTTTCAATGACGGGGTAGTCGTTGGAAATTCGTATTCCGGTAATGATTTCATTCGAAATATCGGGGCAATCGGAAGGGCCATCATGGTTATTCGCAGGATATCCGCTTTCAGAACGGCATTCTTTGCTACGAAACGATCTTAACGGGCGCAATGTGTGGCGGTCGAATATATTGATTTCACCCCTGTGAACATATCGTTCGCTTGAGGGTTTGCCCCGATTGATGGCGAGAACAATATAGTTATCCGAACAAAAACCTTTGCGTTGACGTAGCGCCTCATTCGTTTCATCGCGCACCTCATTCCTTTTGTCTTCACGTACGTATATCATATCCTGCTCTTGAAGCACTTCCAGAATGGCTTGCCGTCCATCCCAAGTCCGCAAACCCTTGATGCCATCAATATCCTCTGTTCCCATATCACATGGCTGCTGTGCCGTTTCCTCCCGTAGTTGTCGCTGTGCGTCCGTCGCCGCTATCGGCTCGCCCGTTTGACCCAGAACACGCAAAACAGCTTTCGTATAGTTCCTTGGGTCGGCATAGAAATTATTGTTGTAAGTCATTTCGTTTGGGCAATATTGATCGATGAAATAATCTTGGCCAACACGCTGAGGCTGCCTATTCAGTTTTTGTTCGTACAAAACCTGGCCCGTAGCGTTTTCTATCAGTCGAACCACAGCCCCACTATGTCCTACTGGCTTGGCTTGCAGGGTATAGCGCGGCGGTTGGCTCGCGGGGGAACGCACTTTGATAAAATGATCATTATAAAATTGACCACCGCCATTCCATATCCATTCAAAGCCATTGGATTGATAGTGTTCCAAATCGGGAAGTTCAAGATAAGGAGGTTCTTTGGCCTGGAGCGCCGGGTCAATGTCCAGTTCCGGGATTTCACCCGTTGCCACTAGCGGGCCTTCCGGCCACGTCAACTCAGCGCCGCACAAAGGGATGACAGTAAAGGCCATACCGCTTTCCAAATACAATTCCCGTTCCTGTGAATTAGCTGTTGACCATTGCTGCTCATGGAAAACGACCACTGCGATATAAATTCCGACCAGTCCAAGCAGACCACCGATAACAAAGCCGCCCCTCAGCCATCGTTCTTCCAGGCCGACAGCAGCAACGGCCAATAGCAGTGCGGTCAACCAGACTACGGCTCCCCAACCCCAGGACGATACTGGGATGATCTTATGCCCCAGGATATTCCAGCCTCCCGTCGATACAGGAACGCCAGCGAAAAGCGGCAAACTTGCCGCCAACAGTAGCATGAGGACGATTGACACCACGACAAGTGCCAACGGTATCCTCTTTCTGCGCATTGCTGCGGAGACAAGCAAGACGGGAAAAAAGACATTGGCGTAAACCGCCCAGCCATTGACCAGCCAGCCAAACCGCAAACCCAACAACAAAATTTCGAGGCCAGAGTAAACACCCGCTCCTTCCACGAAAAATCCTGGCAATCCCAGCGACACAAACCAGCAAGCCAGTGCCGCCCACCACAACAACCATTTCAGCCGTTCTTGCTGGTCGGCATATTTCAGTTGTTTTTGCCGGTCGGCCTCGGCGTCGGCGGTTTGAGAATGGCGAACGGGTTTGATCTCAGACATCCGGCCCCGCTCCTTTCTTCCATTCGTCCAGCGGCAGAATAACCGCCGGTTGGCCGTTATCGACAAACCAACTGTCGACGGCGAAGCGTTCCGCCGCCGCGTCGGTCGTTTCGATCACCGCCGATAGATGGGCGGGGAAAACGAAGGCCAGATAGCGGGTTTCCGGCTCCAGTACGCGGTGCCAGCGCAGGTCGCCGCGGGCGGCGAGGAGGCGCAAGAGGCGCGTGGTCGTGGTTGAGTGGTCGATGCAGTCCATCCGTCCGGAAACGCCGTCGTCGGCGTAATTGCCGCCTTTGTCGTTGTGGATGGCGCTCTGCTCGCCCGCCCAGGCGTAAAGCTGGCCGATGGCCGGGGCCAGCCGCTGGCGTTCCTCGGCGGCGCTGGCGGCGGTCAGGAGTTGCCGGTCGATCTGGGTGAGTTGCGCCGTACTGTAGGTGACGGTGGCCTGGGCTTGACAGCCGTAGTTGTGACAGATGGCGACTGGCTCGTCGGCGGCGGCCAGCCCGGTCATCGACATGGCGGCGAGAAAAAACCAGCGCCTCGTAGGGCGGGTCTTGACCCGCCATCCACAATCAAATTTGATGTTGAATCGGCGGGTCTTGACCCGCGTCAGTTGGCGGGTCAAGACCCGCATCAGTTGGCGGGTCAAGACCCGCCCTACGACGCGCCAAGACGCCCGAAAGGCGGAATTGCCGTCCGCGACCCTGTTTTGTGGCCGCTTCCTCACAGCGCCACCAGCGCATCAAGCGGGCAGCGTCGGCCAGCGGCGTAATCCTCGATGCCGCGGAGAACCAGCGGGCTGCGTAGCCGTTGGCGGGCGGCGTGGATTTGCTCAAGGCTCAGCCAGTGGACGGCGATGATGCCGTCGTCGAGCCGTCGTCCGGCTTCGTGGGCCTGTAGCTGGCCGGTGAAGGCGAAGCGCAGGTAGGTGAGGTCTTTTTCCGGGATTTTCCAGTGGTAGATGCCGACCAGATGCGTCGGCGCGAAATGCCAGGCGCTTTCTTCCAGCGTTTCGCGTTTGACCGCTGCCAGCAGCGTTTCGCCGTCTTCGAGATGACCGGCGGGCTGGTTGAGGACGCGGCCCTGAGCGGTTTCTTCTTCAACGAGGAGAAATTTTCCCTGCCGTTCGATGAGGGCGGCGACGGTGACGTGCGGTTTCCAGACCATGAGATGAGGGCGAGCGATGGCAAAAGCGGCGGCAAAAGCGTTATTTTAGTCGCTCGTTTCCGCTAAAATTACAAGCTTCAACTCACGAGCAATACGGAGAAGCAACCATGTCTATGGCGGACCGCGACGGTTTTATCTGGCAGAACGGCAAACTCGTTCCCTGGCGGGAGGCGACGACGCATGTTCTGACCCATTCCCTGCATTACGGGATGAGCGTTTTCGAGGGCGTCCGCGCTTACAAAACGGATGCCGGGACGGCCATTTTCCGGCTCGAAGACCATACCGACCGCCTGTTCAACTCGGCCCATATTTTTCAGATGGCGATGCCTTTCGACAAGGCGACCATCAACGAGGCGCAAAAGGAAGTGCTGCGCGCCAACCAGCTTGAAGCCGGTTATCTGCGCCCGATCGCTTTTTACGGCTCGGAGAAAATGGGCGTTTCGCCCAAGGGGGCCAAGGTTCAGGTCGCCATCGCTGCCTGGCCGTGGGGCGCTTATCTCGGCGAGGACGGCATGGAGCGCGGCATCCGCGTCAAGGTGTCGAGCTACACGCGGCACCACGTCAATATTTCGATGGTGCGGGCCAAGGCTTCGGCCCATTACATCAATTCGATTCTCGCCAACAACGAAGTGACCCACAACGGCTTCGACGAGGCTCTGCTGCTCGACCCGGAAGGCTATGTCGCCGAGGGCGCGGGCGAAAACGTCTTCATCGTCAGGAAGGGCAAGCTGTACACGCCGGATCTGACTTCCTGCCTCGAAGGCATCACCCGCGATACGGTGCTGCAACTGGCCGCCGAGTTGGGGATTGCCGTGCAGGAAAAGCGCATTACCCGCGACGAGGTCTACACCGCCGACGAAGCCTTTTTCACCGGCACCGCCGCCGAAGTGACGCCGATCCGTGAACTCGATGGCCGCCAGATCGGCATTGGCCGCCGCGGCCCGGTCACGGAAAAAATCCAGGCCCGCTATTTCGATGTCGTGCATGGCCGCTCGGCGGCGCATCAGGACTGGCTGGCGTATCTCTGAATAGCGGTCGTTTTTTTCGGGTTAGCTCAAGTTTTTACGCCCCATGACGTATAAGTATAAGTAGAAGGCACGCTTTCCACCGTGTCACTTTTCAGGAGAAGATCATGTCCATGCCCATCGCCAATGTCACGTCGCCGCTGTACACCGCCGATAAAACCGCGCCGCAAAAACCGGGCGACGAGGCCAGCGTAGCCGCCACCCCGGCGGCCATCCGCCAGGCCGTGCGGCAATCGACCAATCTGCAAATCCTGCAAGCCTCCGCCGAGGTGTCGCTCAAGGCGGGCAAGCAGTCGATGACGCTGCTCTACCGTTCGGCCATCGACCGCATCAACGACGCGCTCGCCCCGCAGTTCGGGCCGAACGCCATCCAGAGCGCGATTGATTCAGGCGTCGATACCTCAGCCGAAGCCACCGCCAATCGCATCCTTCAGTTTTCCACCGCCTTTTTCGACAGATACGCCGCCCAGAATCCGGGCAAAGACCCTGAGCAGTTAGCCACGGATTTCATTGCCCTGATTCGCGGCGGTTTTGAAAAAGGCTTCAACGAGGCCAAGAGCATCCTCAGCGGCCTTGGCGTTTTGAACGGCGGCATCGCCGACGGCATTCAACAGACCTGGGATCTGGTGCAAAAAGGCTACGACGATTTTCTCGCCGCCCGGTTAAACACGTAAAATGCTTGTTTGAAAAGGAAGTGCGGCAAGCTTGGGGCAGGGATTCCCCGCCTCAGGCTTGCCGCCTGTTTCGTCTCGGAAGGAGAAGCATCCCATGTCCGCCCACACCCCGGTTCCCGTCACCGCCGCCGATCTGCCGCTGCATTGCCCGACGGCCAAATCGACGTTGTGGAACCAGCATCCGCGCGTCTTTCTCGATGTTCTGAAAACCGGCGAAGCGGTCTGTCCGTATTGCAGCGCCAAATACGTATTCACCGGCGCCGCCCCCAAGGGACATCATTGAGCGCCCAAGGCAAGAAAACGCCCTCCCCCCTCGTCGGGGAGGGCTGGGGAGAGGGGGCGGACGCCGCCGGCGTCCTGACGCGGTTTCGTTGCGCCAAGCGCCGCTCCCCTTGAATCAAAACCGCTTTAGCCGTTACCGGATGATCCGCCGCCCGCTACTGCCGTTATGAAAGCCCTCATCGTCGCGCCCGCCTGGATTGGCGATACGATCATGGCCCAGCCGCTGTTTGCGCGGCTGCATACGCGCTACCCCGGCTTGCGGCTCGACGCCCTGGCGCCGCCTTGGGTAGCGCCCGTCCTGCGGCGCATGGCCGAGATCAGCGAGATCATCGACGCCCCTTTCAAGCACGGTCAACTGGCGCTCAAGGCGCGCTGGCGGCTGGGGCGGACGCTGGCGGCGCGGCGTTACGACGCGGCCTGGGTTCTGCCCAATTCGCTCAAATCGGCGCTCGTTCCCTTTTTTGCCGGGATCCCCCGGCGCGTCGGCTTTACCGGCGAAGCCCGTTACGCGCTCATCAACGTCCGCCACCGCCTCGACCCAACAGCCCTGCCCTTGATGATCGAACGCTTCATGCAACTGGCCGAAGCGCCCGGCGATGCCCTGCCCCGGCCTATCGCCCAGCCCCGCATCGTGTCGACGGCAGCCGACAGCGAGCGGACTTTGCGCCAACTCGGCATGGACAAGCCGCCGCGCCTCGTCGCCTTTTGCCCCGGCGCCGAATACGGCCCGGCCAAACGCTGGCCGGCCGCGCATTTCGCCGCGCTCGCCCGCGCCCTGGCGGAACAGGGACGAACGGTGTGGCTGTTCGGCTCGGCCAAGGATCACGCCATCGGCGAAGAAATCAGCCAGCTTGCCCCCGGCTGCTGCCGCAACCTGTGCGGTCTCACCTCGCTCGACCAGGCCGTCGATCTCCTGGCGCTGGCCGAAATCGTCGTCTGCAACGATTCTGGCCTGATGCACGTCGCCGCCGCGCTGGGCAGGCCGCTGGCGGCCTTGTATGGTTCTTCCTCGCCCGGTTTTACGCCGCCGCTCTCGGATCAGGCCGATATTCTCAGCCTCCGGCTCGATTGCAGCCCCTGCTTCGAGCGCCAATGCCCGCGCGGCCATCTCGACTGCCTCAACAAACTGTCGCCGCCAGAGGTTCTGGCGGCCGTCCTGCAACGGAGTCCCGCATGACCCAACCCGCCATCCACGCCAGCCCGGACGATGTCGAACGGAGTTTCTACGAAGCCTTCGCCGCTGGCGACGCCGAAAAAATCGGCCAGCTTTGGGCCGAGGATGAAGAAATCCTCTGCGTCCACCCGACCGGCATCCGCCTCACCGACCTCGCGCCGATCCAGAACAGTTGGCGCGGCATTCTCGCCAACGCCCGGCTGCGCGTTCAGGTACGCGTCATCACGCGCTGGCGCGGCTCGGTGCTGGCCATCCATCACCTCAACGAAACGCTGTTCGTCGGCAACGAGCAGACCCCAAAAAGCACGCTCTACGTCACCCACGTCTACACGCGCGGCCCGCACGGCTGGCGTCTCGTCTGCCGCCACGCCTCGGCGGTCGACAACAACCGGCAGACGCTGGTCGACGCCCTGCCCCGCACCGTCCATTGACACCCTGCCGCGCCCCCGTCTGGCTGCCCGGCGGCCACGCCGGTTTCGTCAGCGGCGCTTTTCCCGGCAATCTGGACTGGCTGGCGCAAAGGCTCTTACACTATGTCAATTACCCAACGTCATAGGCAAAAATCATGGATCAACTCCCCGCTGAAATTTTCAAGGCTTACGATATTCGCGGCATCGTCGGCAAAACGCTGACCGCCGACATCGTCCGCCACGTCGGCCACGCCCTTGGCTCGCTGGCCGTCGAACAAGGCCAGACGGCCATTGCCGTTGGCCGTGATGGCCGCCTTTCCGGGCCGGAACTCTCTGCCGCGTTGATGGACGGCATCACCGCCGCCGGGGTCGACGCCATCGACATCGGCTGCGTGCCGACGCCGGTCACCTATTTCGCCGCCAACGAACTCGGTTGCCATTCCTGCGTTTCCGTCACCGGCAGCCACAACCCGCCCGATTACAACGGCCTCAAGATGGTCATCGGCGGCCACACGCTGGCGCTGGACGCGATTCAGGATTTGCGGTGGCGCATCGCAGCGGGCCATCTCAAGCACGGCCAGGGTCAAAAGCGGAGCGCCAATGTCATCGCCGCCTATATCGAGCGCATCGTCGGCGACATCAAGCTCGCCCGCCCGCTCAAAATCGTCATGGATTGCGGCAACGGCGTCGCTGGCGCGGTCGCGCCGGAACTGTTCCGGCGACTCGGCTGCGACATCGTGCCGCTGTACTGCGAAGTCGACGGCAATTTCCCCAACCACCACCCCGACCCCTCGAAGCCGGAAAATCTTCAGGATGTCATCGCCGCCCTCAAAACCACCGACGCCGAACTCGGCATCGCCTTTGATGGCGACGGCGACCGGCTCGGCGTCGTCACCAAGGAAGGCGAAATCATCTTCCCCGACCGCCAGCTCATGCTCTTTGCCGCCGATGTGCTCTCGCGCGCGCCGGGCGGCATGGTCATCTACGATGTCAAATGCACGCGCCTCCTGGCCCCGTGGATACGCCAGCACGGCGGCGTACCGCTCATGTGGAACACCGGCCACGCCCTCATCAAAGCCAAACTCAAGGCAACCGGCGCCCCGCTGGCTGGCGAAATGAGCGGCCACACCTTCTTCAAGGAACGCTGGTACGGCTTCGACGACGGCCTCTACACCGGCGCCCGCCTCCTCGAAATCCTCAGCCGCGCCGCCGACGCCAACGCCCCCCTGAGAGCCTTGCCCAACTCGCCCTCGACGCCGGAACTCAACATCAAAATGGCCGAAGGCGAACCTTTCGCCCTGCTCGACAAACTCAAGATGGAGGGCAAATTCCCCGGCGCCAGCGAAATCATCACCATCGACGGCGTCCGCGTCGAATACGCCGACGGCTTTGGCCTCGCCCGCCCCTCCAACACAACGCCGGTCGTCGTCCTGCGCTTTGAAGCCGATAACGCCGCCGCCTTAAAGCGCATCCAGGACGCATTCCGCGCCGCCCTGTCAGCGGTCTGGCCGGGGATTGCGTTACCGTTCTGAGCAGCATGACGCGGTCATGCCGCCCACAACCGGAGGAAACGCCATGAAAAAACTCATTCTGGCCGCGTTCATCGCCGCCGCGCCCCTGTTCGCCCAAGCCGACGTCAACATCAACATCGGCGCGCCGGGTATTTCCATCATCTTCGGCAGCCGCGACGACCGGGGCTATTACTGGGACGGCTACGACTGGCGCGACCACATCTATTGGGAAAAACACCTCGGCCCGCGCGGCCAACGCTATTACACCGGCTGGCCGCCACCCCCGCCACCGCCGCCAAAGGCCAAAAGACCCAAGTTTGGCTTTGAAAACAACGGCTATTACTGGGATGGCCGCAAGTGGCGCAACCGCTATTACTGGGAAAGCCACAACGGCCCGCGCGGCCAAAAAGACTATACCGGCCACAAACCCGGCAAACCGAGAAAAAACCCCGGCGGCCCCGGTAAAGGCAACGGCCCCGGCGGGCCGGATCGCGGCGGGCCGGATCACCGGCGCTAAAAATCTGACGCCGCTCGCCCTGAACGCCAAAGAACCGTGCGGCAAGCGATGACAGGAATGCGCCGACTCTGCCATAGCGGCGCAGGCCGGCGAAGGAAAAATGCGAACCTGCCGGGAATGCAGCGCAAACCAGATTGGGATTTCAGGACGAAGGGGGAGGAAATCAATTGAAGCGCATCCTGTTTTTCATCCATCCGCGAAATTTCAGGTTTGCCTGAACGGAAACGCAACAGCTGTTTCAGACCGGATTGACAGTAGCCATGAGTTAGGCAACACTGCCTCCTTCAAGGCAAGTCGTCTAATTGTAGTTAGGCTACCCCATAATCAACGCTAGGTGCATTGGATGATTTCGTGGCTAAACCAAAATTCGAAGAATTAAAAATATGTAGCCGTGGTCACAAATTCCGATGTCCACCTCCATGCCCAATTTGTTGGCCAACCCTCAATATGTTGTTGACTTTCTTCTCTTTTAATTTACTGCTAGATTTCTCTTTCTGGAGGGCTTTTCTGATTCTACTCGTCGGCTGCCTTTTTTTTAACCTTTTCATATTTATCATTACAGGAGGGGGCTATTTTTGTGGTTTCGGCAATGGGATGAGAGGGTATGCGCAGATGTGTAAATGGTCATGAAAAAGGGGTCGCACCCAACTCCGAACAAAAAGGCGCAAAAAGCGCAAAAAGGGGTCGTACTCAACCCAACCCTAAAAAGAGGCCGTACTCGCCCCAATTCTCTCCACCACCACACCTCACCTTGACGCCTGGAGCCTAGCCGTTCCGGTTATCAAACAACCCTCCCGTTACAAAGCCCTACACCCCTGACGGCGCTATCGCGGCACAATGGCTGCTTCCGTCCACTTCTGGCTGCCGATCATGGACCCACGATCCCCCTTTTCCCGCGGCGCTTTCATTCAGGGGCCGCAAAGCGCGCTGGGCAAAGTGCTGGCTTCGCTGGCTGGTTTTGCCTTGCTGGTGCTGGGCCTGATGTTCTCACTGGTCTTGCTCGCCGTCGCCGTGGTCGGCGGCGCTTTGCTGGCGGGCTGGTGGTGGTGGCGGACCCGCGCCTTGCGCCAAGCCATGGGATCAGCGGCCAGCGCCGCCGAAAGCGTGCCTCAGGGGGTCATCATCGAAGGCGAAATCATCAGTAAAACCACCGACAGCGAGCATCTGCCGGAGTAATTCCATTTCCCGATCAAACGATTACTATGTCGGCTTCTTGCCTACCGACCTGGTAATCAAGTATTGCCATGATCGGCTCCATTTCCGTCATTTCCCGCGTGTTTTTAGTGGGAATCCAGTGATTTTTCCTTTGTTTTCAAGTAGAAAGGCTCTTGGCTCCCGCCAAAAACACGCGGAGTGGCGCGTAGAAATGTTCAATATTCAATTGCCGGATCAATAGTATGCCCCTTTTCTTTAGCGAAAACGATGTCCGCCAACTGCTGACCGTGGATATGGCGCTCGCGGGCGTCGAATCGGCGCACCGCGATCTGGCGCTCGGTCAGGCGCTCGACACGCCGCGCCAGCGCAGCCGCCTGCCGCAAACGACGCTGCACATCCTGCAAGGCGCGCTGCCCGCCCAGGGCGTGCTCGGTTACAAGGCTTACACCAGCAACCGCAGCGGCAACCGCTTTCACGTCCATCTGTTCGACGCCGCCAGCGGCCAATTGCGCGCCGTGCTTGAAGCCGACACCTTGGGCATGATGCGCACCGCCGCCGCCAGCGGCATCGCCGCCCGCTGGCTGGCGCGGCCGGAGAGCCGCATCGCGGGCGTTTTTGGCGCTGGTTGGCAGGCCGAGGGACATATCCGGGCGTTATGCGCCGTTCTGCCGCTGGCGCGGGTCAAGGTCTTCAGCCGCCATGCCGACGCCTTGCGGGCATTCTGCGCCCGCCTCAGCGCCGCCACCGGCGTCGACGTCACCCCTGCCGCCAGCGCCGAAGACGCCGTGCGCGGCAGCGACATCATCGGCACGGTGACGACGGCGGCGGAACCGCTGTTCGACGCCGCCTGGCTGGAAGATGGCGTGCACATCAACGCCGCCGGTTCCAACAGCCTGATCCGTCAGGAGTTGTCGGAAGCGACCATCCGCCGTTGCCGCCTGATCGCCGTCGACGCCGTACCGACAGCTCTGGCCGAAGCGGGCGATTTGCTGCCGCTGCTCGAAAAAGGCCGCTTGCAGCCGCGCCAACTGGTCGAACTGGGCGACATCATCATCGGTCGCCGCAATGGGCGGGAGCAGGCCAGCGACATTACCCTCTTTGAATCGCAAGGCATGGCCATTCAGGATCTGGCCGTCGCCGCCCGCCTCGTCGCCGCCGCCGAAACGGCGGGCTGTGGCCGTCAATGGCCGCTCGCTGGCGCTTGACCGAATGACCAACCCGGTATGACAATGTGAATACGCCGCTATTTCAATGCGCTACGGCCAATAGATCATGGGAGAAAGGGTGAAGGCGGGATTCTCGAAAAGCGGTCGCGCGCTTGCTCTGACGGAACGTCGCCTGGGCCAAGCTGGCGTGCTAGCCGCCGCCGGGGAAGACAGATGAATCTTGCCGCCGCGCTGGCCATGACCATGCGCACCGACCTTGGCCGTTGCCGCCCGCGGAACGAGGATACCGTTTTTGCCGACGCCGCCATCGGTTTTGCCGTATTGGCCGATGGCATGGGCGGCTCCAGGGCTGGCGAAGTCGCCAGCAGTATGGCCTGCGCGCTGCTGGCCGAGGGTTTTACCCGCTTTCTCTCGGCTTCTGACGAGGACGAGGATACTGATGCAGGCGACGGTGATCCCGGTTTGCTCCGCCAGCACGTCATCAACCAAGTGAAGGCGGCGAACCAGGCTATTTTTGACGCTGCCCGACGTGACCTGCGCTATGCCGGAATGGGATCGACCGTGGTGCTGGCCTGGTTTTACGATAACCGGGTGATTGTCGCCCATGTTGGCGATTCACGGCTCTATCGCCTGCGCAACAACCATTTCGAGCAGTTGACCCGGGACCATTCGGTATTGCAGGAGCTACTTGACCGCGGCATGATCAGTCCCGAAGAAGCCCGTTTTTCCGATGCTCGCAATTTGCTGACCCGGGCGCTGGGAGGCGGCGCCGGGGTCAATGTCGAAGCGCATATTCACGATGTCCAGCCGGGCGATCTTTTGTTGCAGTGTTCCGACGGCCTCTCCGAGATGGTCGAGGATGACGAAATCAAGGGCGTCCTGCAAATGATGGGCAGCAATCTGGAGTTGGCAGCGGAACAGTTGGTGCGTCTGGCGAATGACTACGGCGGGCGGGATAATATCTCGGTGATTCTGACCCGCGTGCTGGGCGACTACGCCGCGCCGCGCGGCTTGTGGCAGCGCCTGCGGGCAGCCACGGAATAAACGGGGGCGAAATGACAAAGCTGATTCTGTCGATGGACGGCCTGGTGCTCAAGGAAATTCCGCTCAACAAGGAGCGCCTGACCATCGGTCGCAAACCAAAGAATGACATCCAGATCGACAATATGGCCATTTCCGGCGAACATGCCGTGATTGTCACCATCCGCGGCGATTCTTTCCTTGAAGACCTCGACAGCACCAATGGCACGATGGTCAACGGCCAGCCGGTGAAAAAACATGTCCTGCGCAATAACGATATTGTCGAGTTGGGCAAATACCGGCTCAAGTTTTTGACCGGCGGCGGCAGCGAAGTCGAGGGCGATGCCGACGAGAGCAGCCAAAATCGTCAGGCGCTGGCCAAACTGGCCTCCGAGATGGCGCTGGTGCCGACCAACGATTTTCTGACGCGCTCACATGGCGGCGTCTCGGCAACGCCGCCAGCGCCGGGCGCTTCTCCGGCAGCCATCCAGTTACTCAGCGGCCCCAATGTCGGCAAGGAAATGGCGCTGACCAAAACCTTGACCACCCTGGGCAAACCCGGCGAACAGACGGCGGTCATCAGCCGCCGACCAGATGGTTATTTCATCACCCACGTCGAGGGCCAGCAATTGCCGCTACTCAATGGCCGGGCCATCGACGCGCAGGCGTATCCGCTCAATGACCACGATATTGTCGAGATTGCCGGGATCAAGATGGAATTTTTCTTCAAGGGCTGATAGGCTCGACATCAAAACCTTTTGCAGTATTTCCGCTCCAATTTACACCGGCCAATATGCCATCTTTGGTTAGTACAGACGACGTACAGGATCAACCCTCTTGCTCAATGACCGGCGGCTTTGCCGCCGCTAACCGACTGTCCTCTGTCCTCCGAACCCTACATCCCCAACGATTTCAGCAATTCGTCCTGGTCGCCGTCGCTGGTGGCGAGTTCTGGTGTGGTTGGGGTGGCGGCGGCGTTGACCTGGGCCAGGAGTTCGTCGGGGTCGGCGGTTTCGTTCTGGTCGAAATCGTTGAGTTTGATGAATTCGGTGCGGTCGATCGCCAGTTCGAGATAGAAAATGTTGTTGCGCCCGGTATAAAAGGTGACGCGCCGCGCTTCGGGTTGGTCGAGATTGGTGTCGACGCTGAGCATGACCTGTTTGTTGAGGGCCAGCATTTTCGGCTGGTTCTGCGTGATGTGGGTCTGCAATTCGCGCGCCACCTTGCCGGTAAAGTCGCCGACAATCTGGTTCATCAACTCGCCCATCACGTTGGCCACCTCATCCGAGGTATGGGCGCTGGCCAGGTCGCTTTTGGCCATGCCCATGCTCAGCATGTAACTCTCGTACAGTTCCATCGCCGCCGTGGCTGAAAAATTGATGACGACGAGGCCGGAAAAGCCGCCGTCGAACAGGACGAAACAGCCGATGTCCGGCTTCAGGCAAGTTTTGGTGATGCGCTGGACCATCCCGGAATAGCGGATTTCGCTGCGGGTGGCGATACTCAGGACTTTGGTCACGGAATTGCACAGGCTGCGCAAAATGTCTTCGGTGCCGAAAACAACATCTTCTTGGTTCATGGTTTGTTCACCAGGTCAGTCAATGGGCTGGCCCGCCAGCGGGCCTGTTGGCGAGGATAATGCAGTTTCGCCCTTTGCAGCGTTAGGTTTTCAACAACTGAGGCTGAAAACCCGCTTGTTCTAGAGCATTTTCTGTTCAAGTGCTTACGGTTTTCCCCTCGCCCGCTTGCGGGAGAGGGTGGCCGAAGGCCGGGAGAGGGCCAGCGGCGTATCCATTGCCGCCACCGCCAATCGGAACGCCGCCCCTCTCCCCCAGCCCCTCTCCCGCAAGCGGGCGAGGGGAGCAAAGCGCATGGGCGCAGAAACGGATGTCAACACTTGAACAGAAAGTGTTCTAAAACTCATGCAGCATGGCAATCTCGTTTTCGGCGTGGCGCAGGCGGTGGGCGAGCGAGCGGGAGAGCGCGGTCAGGAGGGTGATGGCAAGCCGCTTGTGTTCTTCGGCGAGGAGGTTGAATTGCTCGACGGTGAGCACGAACAATTCGGTTTCGCTGGCGGCGACGGCGTCGTTGTTGTGCGGATGGCCGTCGAGAAAGGCCAGGCCGCCGAAAAAGTCGCTGCGGCCAAAGGTGGCGACGTGGCGCAGGCGGCCAGGGCCAAGCGGCGCCAGCATTTTGACCGAGCCGCGCCGGATCAGGTAAATGGCCTCGCCCGTCTGGCCGCGGGCATAGATGGTCGCGCCTGCCGGGTAGGTGACTTTGCTCAGCCGCGCTTCGAGGTCGATCAGCGTTTCGTCCTTGCGCTGCCGGAACAAGGCCATCTCAGCGAGTTCCAGCGGTTTTTCCTCCGGCGGCGTGGTGTATCCGGCTGCGTCGAGCAGTTGATCCTCGACCCAGCCGATGGCGTTGTCCAGTTCGTCGAACAGGCGCACGGTTTTATCGTCGGCGGTGACGCCGGTCTGGTCGAGGAACTGGCGCAGATTGCGGCCATAGGGCAGGTTTTCGCGCAGATTGGAGAGGAGCAGCATGGCCCCGGATTCGCCCATCTGTTCGCGCGTCTGGCGCAGCATGTGAGCGCCGGTGATGTCGATCGACTGGACGCGGCGGAAATCGAGAATGATGAAGCGGCGCGTCTTGATTTCCGGCTCCAGTTCCCGCAGGAGTTGTTGCGTGGTGCCGAAAAAGAGGCTGCCCTGCAATTCGAGAATGACGGCCTGATCGCCCTTTTCGTCAAGAATGCGCGTCTCCGCCTCGGGCCGCTGCCAGGTCGACGAACGCTGGTTGAGGTAGAGCTTGTGGCGAACCACCGTGCCGCCGATCTGTTCGCGCAAAAAGAGCAGGATCGCCAGCGCCACGCCAGCGCCCGAGGCGGCAATCAGGCCAACGCTCAAGGCAACGACGATGACGATGACGATCACCGCGAAATCCAGCACCGTCGACGGCGACATGATGAAGCGCAAGGCGTCGCGGTCGATCATGCGCAAGCCGACGACGATCAGGATGCCGGCCAGCGCCGCCAGCGGCAGCCAGGCGATGAAATTGCTCAGGAGGAGGGCAAAGATCAGCGCCAGGAGTCCTTCGACATAACCGGAAGCGCGACTGGTCGCGCCGCTGGTCAGATTGACCAGGGTCGGCCCCAGCGTGCCCGCGCCGGGAATGCCGCCGACCGACGACGAGGCGACGTTGGCGACGCCCTGGGCCAGCAGTTCGCGGTTGGGGTTGTGCCGCGAATGGGTGATCTGATCGAGGACGACGCAGGTTTTGAGGGTGTCGATCGAGAGCAGCACGGCGAGCGTCAGGGCGCTGCCGAGAAGGGCCGCGATCTGGCCGAGGCGCAAATCGCCGATTTCGCGCCAGCGGGCCGTGATGGCCGCCAGATAACCTTCGCCGCTGACGCCGGACGGCCCGACCAGGAGCGGATTACCGGCGCTGACGAGGAGTTCCGGGTCGCCGATGGCAAAGAGAAAATAAACCACCACGCCAGCGACGATGCCGAGAATGATGCCCGGCACCCGCTTGGTGAAGCGCGGCGCGGCCAGCGTGACGAGAATCGTCGCCAAACCCACGGTCACCGCCTGCATATCCCACAGCCAGGGCGAAACCAGCGCCTGATTCCAGACCGTCGCCTCGGACGCGCCGAGCAGCTTGTCGATCTGGCTGGCGATGATGGTCAGACCGACGCCGGTCATGTAGCCGCTGACCACCGGGTAAGGGATGTAGCGAATCAGGCGGCCAACGCCGACGACGCCGAGAAGAACCTGAAAAAACCCGGCAAGAATGCCCAGCATCAGCAGCAGCAGCACGATATTGCCCGCCGGAACCCCATCACCCGCCATGCCCGCGGCAAAGGCCGACAGCACGGCGGCGGCAGGCGCGCAGGGGGCGCTGATGAGCCGGTCGGTGCCGCCCAGCAAGGCCGCCAGCAAACCGATCACGGTCGCGCCAATGACCCCGGCCAGCGCGCCAACCGCCGCGTAATCAGGGGCAACAGCGCCATAGATGGTGGCGCCGAAAGCAATCGACGCCGGCAGCACGACCAGCGTCGCCGCCAGCCCGCCCCAGAAATCGCCGCTGAAAAAAGTTTTACCCACCTGTTGTTGCACCAATCGAGGCTTTCCCGGAAATGAATCAACCGTCATGGTAGCGCGTCTGGCGGGCGCGTGGCGCACGGCGTGACGCGGCGACGCCAACAAGACGCCGGAACAAGGCAGGCCTCGTTGCAGGGGCGCACTTGAGACCAAACGGCTGGCGCGGCCCCATTTGTTCCGGTTTGTCGGTAAACTGCCCGCCCACCAATGCAACACATCGCGTGGCAAGCAATGACCGGCAATGCCTCAGGGAACCTCCATCATGCTTCTATTATTTATCCAGCAACTAAATATTGAACCTCCGTTCGGGCTGAGCTTGTCGAAGCCCGCCCTGAACTTTGCCGAAGGGCCTGCCCTCCGCACCGCCCTTCGACCGGCTCAGGGCGAACGGTAGTTGGTGGGCAATGGCTCATCAAGTTCAATATTTACCTGCCGATTCCATAACCGCCCGGCAGCGGCAATGGCGCTGGCTGGCGCTGGGCGTTGCGGCGCTGGCTTATGCCCTTTCGCTGTTCCAACGCTTTGCCCCGGCGGGTATCGCGCCGGATCTGGCGGCGGCTTTCGAAGCGTCGGCGGCTTCGCTGGGGACGCTGGCTGCCGCCTATTTCTACATCTACACGGTGATGCAGGTGCCGACCGGGATTCTGGCCGATACGCTGGGGGCGCGCCGGATTCTGCTGATCGGCGGCATCGTCGGCGGTCTGGGCAGCGTCCTCTTTGGTCTGGCGCCGACGCTTGAACTGGCGTTGTTGGGGCGGACGCTGGTCGGTCTTGGCGTTTCGGTCACCTTCATCGCCATGTTGAAGCTGATCGCCGTCTGGTTCGAGGAAGGGCGCTTCGCCACCCTGGTCGGCCTCGCCATGTTGATCGGCAATGCCGGTTCGGTGCTGGCGGGCAGGCCGCTGGTCGCCACTGCCCAGGCGGTTGGCTGGCGCGATGTGTTTATCGCCGTCGGCGTCGTTTCGCTGATTCTCGCCGCCCTGTGCTGGGCGCTGGTGCGCGACCGCCCGGCCAGGGCCGCTGCGGCGGCGGTCAGCCCGACCGTCCGTTTCGACCGCACCATCCTGCTCACCAGTTTGCTGGCGGTTTTGAAGAACCGCGCCACCTGGCCAGCGGTGCTGGTCAACGGCGGTACCGGCGGCTCTTTCTTTATTTTTGCCGGGTTGTGGACGGTGCCTTATCTGGTTCAGGTGCATGGCCTTTCCGAAGCCGCAGCCGCCAATCACCTGTCGCTGTGGTTTGGCGGTTTTGCGGTCGGCTGTCCGCTGATCGGCGTTTTGTCCGACCGCATCGGGCGGCGGAAGCCGATCATCATCGGCGCTACCCACATGGTCGCCTTGATCTGGCTGGTTTTGTTCGTCGGCGTCCGCATGCCGCTCGCGCTTTCTTATCCGCTCTTTGCCCTGCTCGGTCTCTTGACGGCGGGCCTCACGCTGTCCTGGGCCTGCGCCAAGGAAGTCAATCCGCCGCTGCTCTCCGGTCTGTCGACCAGCGTCGCCAATATGGGCGGTTTTGCCTTCACCGCCTTGTTGCAGCCCTTAACCGGCTGGGTCATGGATTGGGCCTGGCGCGGCGAGACCGCCGCCGGTGTCCGCATCTACGATCTTGCCGCCTGGCGCGGCAACGTCGGCATCGTCACCGCTTGCACCCTGCTCGGCGCGGCGGCCAGTTGGCGGATTACCGAGACGCGCTGCCGGAATGTCTGGCGAGCGGATTAGAGCGGTTTTGATTCAAGTGTGGACATCCGTTTCCGCACCCATGCGCTTTGCTCCCCTCGCCCGCTTGCGGGAGAGGGGCTGGGGGAGAGGGGCGGCGTCCCGATTGGCGGC
>JAITMS010000163.1 GCA_031277255.1 Azonexus sp. | reverse complement strand
TCAACATCGCCAACGATCTGGTGCGCTACTTCACGCTGTTCCCGATGCTCTTTGTCGGCGCTTTTCCGGGGCTGGAGGCGCTCAACATCCTGCGTTTGTCGACACCGGCCTCGGCCATGTTGTCGACGCTGATCTACTCGATCGTCGTCATCGCCGCGCTGATCCCGCTGGCGCTGTTCGGCGTGCCCTACCGCCGCCGCGATCTTGCCCAGGCCCTGAACCGCAACCTCTTGTACTACGGCATCGGCGGCGTCGTTTTTCCGGCCATCGCCATCAAGCTGATCGACCTGGTCGTTTCGCTGTTTCCGGGGTATTGACCATGACTTTCGCCCGCACCCTATCGACCGCGCTACGGCTGACGCTGGTGATGACGGTCATCCTCGGCATCGTCTATCCGCTGGTGGTCGGCGGCATCGGCGCGCTGGTCTTTGGCCGGCAGACATCGGGTTCGTGGATCACCGATACGGCCGGTCAGGTGCGCGGCTCCGCGCTGATCGGACAGACCTTCGCCGATGCCGACGGCAAGCCTCTGGCCCGCTACTTCCAGCCGCGGCCCTCGGCGGCGGGCGACGGCTACGACGCCACGGCTTCGGGCGGCTCGAACCTGGGGCCGGAAAGCCCCGATCTGCTGGCCTCGATCACGGCGCGGCAAGCGCAGATCGCCGCCTTCAACGGCGTGCCGGTCAAACAGATTCCCGCCGACGCCGTCACCGCCTCCGGTTCCGGCCTCGACCCCGACATCAGCCCCGAATACGCCGCGCTCCAAGTCCCCCGGATCGCCACCGCGCGCGGGCTGCCGGCAGCCGATGTCGAGGCGCTGGTGGTAAGGCACACCACTGGCCGGGATCTGGGGTTCATCGGCGAACCGCGCGTCAATGTCGTCACGCTCAACGCGGCTCTGGACGGCTATTAGGGCGGTTTTGCTTCAAGCGCATACACACCCCTATACCGTTCGCCCTGAGCCTGTCGAAGGGCGGTGCGGAGAGACTGGCGGCTTGAACCGAAAATGCTCTGGACAAGTGTTTCTTTGCCCGTAGCGCAAGCGCCGCGCTGCGTCTTCTGTCAGAAATCCGCCGCCGCTTGCCAGACGATGTTGGCGTCCTGCTTGCCGCGGGCGCTGCGTTCGAGCATGTCGATGAAGGGCCAGGCGCGTTGGCCGAGGGTGATGACGGGTTCCTGACGCGCTTCGCCATCTTCGTCTGCCTTGTTCTCGGCGGCGGGAGGCTCCGCCGCCCGCGCCACGGCCTGACGCAGCCTGGCCGCCGCCGGGGCCATTTCGTCGCGGGTGAAGACGCCGCGCACCGTTGTCTCTTTGCCCAGCGCCTGAAGCAGCGTGCGCGCGACTTCGGCGAACATGATGAGTTGTCCGCTTTCGCTGGAAGTGAAGGTGACGATCATCAGAATAGCTCCTGCTGGCGCTTTGATCCGGTTGTCACCGCTCCGGCTCTTCGGGCAAAATGAAGAAAAAAGAGAGGACAACAATATGGATCAGCATCTTAGCCCCAATTCGATCATCAGCGGAGATGATAAAGATGATGAGAACGAGCGCCTGGCTCTGGAGGAATACATCAAACGCCAGCGCGTCAAACAGGGCGTCTCAGTCTTCATCTTTCCGGCTGGACGCTGCCGTTTGGCGATCAAGTTCGCCCGCCTCGGCGCCAGCGTAACCGTCGGCGACGCGCCGGAGTGGCGGCAGGAAATCGAGAACCGGGCGCTCGCCGCCGGGCTGGGCGACGAGATCCGCTTTACCCCGTGCCAGTTGAGCGAGCTGCCTGCCGATCTGCCCGGCGCGCCCTACGACATCATCGTGCTGCGCCGCGGCCTGTGCCAGTTGCCCTACCATCAGGCGCGCGTCATTGTCCGCCAGTTGCTGCTGCAATTAAAAATTGGCGGCAAGCTCTACACGTCCATCCTTGGTCTACATTCCGAACTGGGCGACGGCTACTCTGGCCGCGAACAGCCGATCGAGGAACGCTTCGCCCCGCTGGCCCCGGCAATCGCCGCCAAGTACGGGATCAAGCGGCCGGTTTGCCTGTATTCCGAACGCAACCTGTTCATGCTGCTGCTCGAAACCGGGGCCAGCGTGTTGCGGACGCTGACGACGACTTACGGCAACGTCAAGGGCGTCGCCGTCCGGGTCTGAAGCGTCGCAGCGAAATTACCGGGCGACGCGCCGCGCCGCTTGATGGCACAATCATGGCGCTATGGCGCACATTTCCCTGTTCATCGGCGACATCTCGCCGCTGCCTGAATCCAGCCGCCTGACCGGCATCTACAAAAAACCCGTCAGCGCGCCCTTGATGCTGGGGCATGAAGGCTTTGCCGGTGACCACCAGGCGGACCGACGCGTGCACGGCGGCCCGGAAAAAGCCGTGCACCTTTACCCGACCGCGCATTACGCCCGGCTGGCGGCGCGTTTTCCCGCCGCTGCGGGGCAACTCGCGGCGGGCAGCATGGGCGAGAATCTGGCGACCGATGAACTGGACGAAAGCGCCGTCCGCATCGGCGACATCTGGCGTCTCGGCGCAGCCCGCCTGCAAGTCTGCCAGCCGCGCACGCCATGCTGGAAAATCGACGCCCGTTTCGGCTGCGACGGCATGGCCGAATTTATTGCCGAGCAGCGCCTCAACGGCTGGTACTGGCGGGTACTGACGCCGGGGCTGGTGAGGCCGGGCGACGAACTGCTACGGGAACAAGCCGCCGCCGACAACCCGACTCTGGCCGAGGCGCTGGCCTTGCTGGCGCAGCACCGCCCCGATCTGGCTGAACTGGAGCGCCTGGCGGCAGCAAGCGGCATTGCCGGGCGCTGGCGGGAAAAAATCGCGCAGCGGCTGGCCTGGCTGCGGCACCAGGACGGAGCCGCCAAGCCGCCCGCGTTTCACGTGAAACCGGGGGAAACTTGAAGCAGCCCGACACGCGCCGCCTCATTTTCCGGCTCTTTTTGCCCTTTGCCGCCGGTTATTTCCTCTCTTACCTCTACCGCACGGCCAATGCCGTGCTTGGCCCGGTCATCGCCCGCGAACTGGCCTTGTCCGACAGCGCCCTTGGTCTCTTGACGAGCGTTTATTTCCTCGCCTTTGGCACGGCGCAATTACCGCTCGGCGTGGCGCTCGACCGTTTCGGCCCGCGTCGGGTCGAGGCCGCGCTGCTGTTGGTCGCCGCCAGCGGCGCGGTCATTTTTGCCCTGGCCGATGACTTGACCGGCCTCACCCTGGGCCGCGCCCTGATCGGCCTTGGCGTCGCCGCCTGTTTGATGGCCTCGTTCAAAGCCTTCAGCCAATGGTTTGCCCCCGAACAGCAGGCGGCGCTGACCGGCTGGGTGATGGCCGCTGGCGGCCTCGGCGCCTTGATCGCCGCCAAGCCGCTCGAACTCATGCTCGGCCTCACCGGCTGGCGCGGCATCGCGCTCATTCTGGCGGCCCTCACCGTTGCCGTTGCCCTTCTGCTCTGGCGTCTGGCTCCGGATAAACCGAGTGAAAGTCAACGCGGCAGTCCGCGCCAGCAAGGCGCTGGCCTGCGCGATATTTTTTCCAGCCGCCATTTCTGGGTCTATGCCCCCGTCGGATTCTGCTTTACCGGCGGCTTCATGGCCATCCAGGGTTTGTGGGTGGCGCGCTGGCTGAATGTGATTGAAAACCTTGACGGCCCAGCCATCGCCACCCGCCTGACCGGGATTGGTCTGGCCATGCTCGGCGGCTTTCTGTTCATGGGTTTTTTCGCCACGACGCTGACGCGTCGCGGCGTCTCGCTGGAAAAACTCTATCGCGCCGCGATGACCCTCGCCTTCTCTGCCTTTGCCCTGATCTGCGCCTATCCCGGCTTGGCCGGGGCCTGGCTGTGGCCGATCCTGGGCGCCTGTTTCTCGCTCTCCAACATCGCCTATTCGCTGGTCGCCAAAGCCTTTCCCCCGGCGCTTTCAGGCCGCGCCAACACGGCGCTCAACCTGTTCGTCTTTGCCGGAGCCTTTGGCCTGCAATGGGGCATCGGCGTTCTGGTCGACCTGTTGCGCAGCAACGGCTGGGCCGTCACCACCGCCTACCGCGCCACCTTTTTCACCCTCCTCGGCGCGCAACTGCTGGCCCTCGGCTGGCTGCTGCTGGCTGCGCGGCGGCGCTGAGGCATTCTTGCGCTTGGCAAGAATGAAGGAGAACGCGCCGTCGGTTAACGAGCGATTCAAGGACAAAATCAGCATGATGAAAGGAACAGGCGGAACCCTGCCGAAGCGGAGAAGGCCGGCAAAGGAAAAAGCTGAGCCAGCCGGGAATGAGGCGCGGATTGGATTGGGTTTTGGGGAAGCTTTATAAATTAAAAATGAAGCTGACCCCTATTTTCTCATTTTCTTAAGCCCAACGGGTATGAGTTAAGCGGCCCGCGTCAGCGGGTCCGCTTGAACGAAGGGTTAGGCGCACGACGAATTTTCGTGAGAAAACCATGGGATGCCATGCTCCTCCGTGACGCGCATAAGATCATTGAGGCAGCGTTCATAGGTGCTCCATGAAAGAGCGTTGAATCTGAGATGATAAGCGTAGCCTCTATTATCGCGAAGAATAGGGCTATCAGAATGGAGCGATTTTACGTTATTGGGATCATTGGTGAGCCTAACTAAGAAATGAACGTTGATGCTAATGGAGTTATTTCTTAGTTTACCATAAGTACTCCCAGAGCGAAAGAAATAGATTTCTTCCGTCAATCCATTTCTCTTCCGACACCAAGACCGACTTCCCTTTTTCTTTCTTAAGAATCCGAGCCGTGCAATGAGTGGGTCAAAGTCATTGCATACTTTGATCATCCCTTCCTTGACGATCGCTGAAGTGGTTTTGTTTTGTGTCTCCATGTACGCTCAGCGCGAAAATCTTAACAGATTATGAGTAACTTTTCAGATCGACAGCCTAACGTTCAAGTTCAGCCGCCGCCGAAGGCGGTCGGCTGCAATGCAATGTTAGGCACAACAAAAACTAGCGCCCTATTTAACGAGGCAAGCACAAACTTAGTATTTGGCATTTGCTGTGCGTGAGCTTGAAGTGTTCCGACTATATCTTTTACGGCATATTCACCGGGATTCTGGTGGGCACCCCAAACCCGATGATGCAGTTCATTAAGCCACTTTAACCCTTCCAATTTCTGTTCGTCACTGAACGCGGGGTCACTCCATATGTCTCTACCCACGATTGTAAGTTCAAACCAAAGCCGTTCGTACACAAGACGCCTAGTCGTGGGATCTAAGAGCCTGTTCAAAATCTTCTGAGCAGCACCGCCAAGAATGCGAGATGAACAAATTGCAAGCTGGTGTTGAGTAGCCGTTCGCAGTTTTTCCATAGCCTGCGGTTCTTCTCGAGC
>JAITMS010000173.1 GCA_031277255.1 Azonexus sp. | reverse complement strand
TCCTCGGCGGGCAGCGCCCATATCGACTATTTCCGCCGCCTCGATGACCCCCTGGCCGCGCTGACGATGGGCGAGAACGGCTATACCCGCGGCCTGCTCGCTGGCTCGCCGGCGTTGGGCGGCGGTCACTTGCTCTACGCGCTGGAGTTGTTTCATCACGATGGGCCGTGGCAGGTCGATGAGCATTACCGCAAATTCAATGGCCTGCTGCGCTACAGTCAGGGCAGCCGTTTCGACGGCTGGTCGGTGACTGGCATGGCCTACCGGGGCCGCTGGACGTCGACCGACCAGATTCCGCAGCGCGCCGTCGACAGTGGCCGCCTTGACCGTTTTGGCTCGCTCGATCCGACCACCGGCGGCGAGGCTTTCCGCTACAGTCTGGCCGGTGAATGGGCGCGGCGCGGTGAGCAGAGCCAGAGCCGGGCCAGCCTGTGGTGGCAGCATGTTGGCCTCGATCTGTGGTCGAATTTTCAATATTGCCTGAACGATATGGCCGCCACTGGCGCTTGCGGCAGCGGCGACCAGTTCAAGCAGGCCGAACGCCGCCAGGCCGCCGGGTTCGCCGTGGCGAAGTCGCTTTTCGACCGCTGGGGCGGCTTCGAGGTCGAAAATGCCTTCGGCCTCCAAGGGCGCTTCGACCGCATCCAGCCGCTCGGTCTTTATGCGACCCACGCCCGTCATACGGTGACGACGGTACGCGAGGATCAGGTCAAGCAGTACAGTCTGGCGCTGTGGGCGCAGAATGAGACACGCTGGAATACGTGGTTCCGCTCGATCCAGGGGTTGCGCGCCGACGCTTACTGGTTTGATGTCGATGCCGACCGGCCAATCAACGGCGGCCAGGCCGACGACCGGATGCTGACGCCGAAGCTGTCGCTCATCTTCGGGCCGTGGCGCGCCACCGAGTTCTATATCAACTACGGCCACGGCTTTCATTCCAACGATGCCCGCGGCACGACCATCCGGGTCGATCCGGGCGACGGAACGACGCCGGTCGCGCGCGTCAGGCCGCTGGTTCGCACGCGCGGCTACGAGCTGGGGCTGCGCTCGGAAATCGCGCGCGGCTGGCAGAGCAGCGTGGCCTTGTGGCAACTTGACGCCGATTCCGAACTGTTGTTCGTCGGCGACGCCGGAACGACGGAAGCCAGCAGACCATCACGCCGTTACGGCGTGGAGTGGAGCAATCTCTACGTGCCGAATGACTGGCTGGCCATCGACGCCGACCTTGCCTGGTCGCACGCCCGTTTCCGCGATACGGCGGCAGCCGGCGACCGTATTCCCGGCGCGGTGACGACGACAGCCAATCTGGGCCTCACCGTGGATCGCCTCGGCCCGTGGTTTGGCGCGCTGCGCCTGCGTTACTTCGGGCCGCGACCGCTGATCGAGGACAATTCCCTGCGTGCCGACAGTTCGACGCTGACCAACCTGCGCCTCGGCTATCGGCTGGCCCGACGGACCCAAGTGGCGCTGGATGTTTACAACCTGTTCGACCGCCGCCTGAACGACATCGAGTACGGGTACGACTCGCAACTGACCGACGAAGCAGCGCCGGTGTTCGACCGCCATATGCACCCGACTGAAGGGCGAACCTTGCGTCTGACACTGACGCACCGCTTCTGAACGCCCGATGAGGGCGGGCGCTCGCTGATCCAGCTACCACAGACAGGGCAAGTTGGAGTATCCTGTTAGGTTCCCCAAACAATCCACCGCCAAGGAAAATCCGTGGAAAAAGATCTGCGCGACGCTGCGCTTGACTATCACCGCCAGCCCACGCCGGGCAAAGTTTCTGTTCGTCCGACCAAGCCTTTGACCAATCAGCGCGATCTGGCGCTGGCTTACTCGCCGGGCGTCGCCGCCGCTTGCGACGCGATTGTCGAAAACCCGGCCACCGCCGCTGATTACACTTCGCGCGCCAATCTGGTCGGCGTCGTCACCAACGGCACCGCCGTGCTTGGCCTCGGCAACATCGGGCCGCTCGCCGCCAAGCCGGTGATGGAAGGCAAGGGCTGCCTGTTCAAGAAATTTGCCGGGATTGACGTGTTCGACATTGAACTCGCCGAACACGACCCGGACAAGCTGATCGACATGATCGCCGCGCTGGAGCCGACTCTGGGCGGCATCAATCTGGAGGACATCAAGGCGCCGGAGTGTTTCACCATCGAGCGAAAGCTCAAGGAGCGGATGAAGATCCCCGTCTTTCACGACGACCAGCACGGCACGGCGATCATTTCCGCCGCCGCCATGCTCAACGGCCTCAAGGTGGTCGGCAAGAAGGCCGAGGAGATCAAGGTCGTCTGTTCAGGGGCCGGGGCCGCCGCCATTTCCTGCCTCGATTTGTGGTGCGCGCTGGGCGTCCGCCGCGAAAACATCATCGTCTGCGACTCCAAGGGCGTCATCTACACCGACCGCCCCGGCGGCATGGACGAAACCAAGGCCCGCTACGCCCAGAACACCAAGGCTCGCACCCTGGCCGACGCCGTGGTCGGGGCCGATGTTTTTCTCGGCCTGTCGACCGCCGGCGTGCTCAAGCGGAGCATGGTCCGGTCGATGGCAGCCAAGCCGATGATTTTCGCCCTCGCCAATCCGACGCCGGAAATCATGCCGGAGGCGGCCAAGGAGGTCTGTCCCGACGCCATCATCGCCACGGGGCGTTCCGATTATGTGAACCAGGTCAACAACGTGCTCTGCTTCCCTTTCATCTTTCGCGGCGCGCTGGATGTCGGGGCTACCTGCATCAATGAAGCGATGAAAATGGCCACGGTGCGGGCCATCGCCGAACTGGCCGAGGCCGAAGTGACCGACGAGGTGGCGATGGCCTATCCCGGCCAGGAACTGTCTTTCGGCCCGGAATACCTGATCCCCAAACCCTTTGACCCGCGCCTGATCGTCAGGATTGCCCCGGCGGTGGCCAGGGCGGCGATGGATTCCGGCGTCGCCACGCGGCCGATTACCGACTGGGCCGCCTATCGCGCCAGATTGTCGGAATTTGTCTATCACACCGGGGCCGGGATGCGCGCCATTTTTCATGCCGCCCATCAGGCCAAAGCCAAGGGTAAGGACAAGCGCATCATCTATGCCGAGGGCGAGGAGGAGCGCGTGCTGCGCGCCGCTCAGGCGGTGATCGAGGAAAAATTCGCCCGCCCGATCCTGATTGGCCGTCCCGACATCATCGAGCGCCGCCTCAAAATCGCCAAGCTGCGGATCAGGCCAGGCGCCGATTTCGACATCGTCAACCCGGAGCAGGATGAGCGTTACCGCGAATGCTGGATGGCCTACCACAAAGAATTGTGCCGTCAGGGCGTGACGCCCGCCATTGCCAAGGAGGCGCTGCGCCGCAAACCGACCCTGATCGGCGCCATGCTGCTCAAGCTCGGCTACGCCGACGGCCTGATCTGCGGCGCTACCGGCCAGTACACCCACCATCTGGGCGTCATCCGCCAGATCATCGGCCTGCGCGATGGCGTCCGCACGCTGGCGGCCATGAACTACCTGATGCTGCCGGGCCGCTCGCTGTTCATTTGCGACACCCACGTCAACGACAATCCGACGGTCGAGGAAATTGCCGAAATGACGCTGCTGGCCGCCGAGGAAGTCCGGCGCTTCGGCCTGCAACCGAAAGTCGCGCTGCTCTCGCACTCCAATTTCGGTTCCCGCGATACCGCCTCCGCCCGCAAAATGAGCGCCGCCGCCCGCCTGATCGAGACGATGAGCAACGGTCAGCTTGAGGTCGACGGCGAAATGCACGGTGATTCCGCCCTGAGCGACAAGATCCGCCGCGAGGCCAATCCCGAATCACCGCTGAAGGGCGAAGCCAATCTTCTGGTCATGCCCAACATCGAAGCCGCCAGCATTTCCTACAACCTCTTGAAGATGACCGGCGGCGAAGGCGTCACCATCGGCCCCATCCTGCTCGGCGCGGCCCGCCCGGTGCATGTCCTGACCCCGACGGCAACCGTCCGCCGCCTGGTCAATATGACGGCGCTGGCCGTGGTTGAATCGATGGGACGCTAGAGCATTTTCTGTTCAAGTCCTTACACTCCCGTTCGGGCTGAGCCTGTCGAAGCCCGGTTCAAGCCTCCAGACCTCTCTCCGCACCGCCCTTCGACAGGCTCAGGGCGAACGGTATTTGGGTGTGTATGCACTTGAAGCGAAACCGCGCTAAGGCGGCGCTTCAGGAGGGCGGCTGTTCGCCGCCCAGCGCCGCCAGCAGTTGCGGCAGAAAGCGCCGCAGTTCGCCGGTCATCAGCGCGAAATCGGCGGCGAACTGCTCGTCGGCGCTGGCCGCGTTCTTTTCGGCGTCTTCCTTGAGCAGATCGAGGAAAGCCAGCCGTTTGATCTCCAGTTTTTCGGTGAGGACAAAGGAAATCCGGTCACTCCAAGTCAGCGCCAGACGGCTCGGCAGTTTACCGGCAGCGAGGTGGGCCCTGATTTCGGCGGCGATTTCGTCGCCGAGCGGATGGCGGACGTAGCGGACAGCGGCTCTTTCGTCGCCAGCCGCCTTGAGTTCGCAGTCGCGGTCGATGCTAAACCCGGCGGGGCCTTCGCCTTCGGCCAGCCAGGCGGCCATTGTCGATTGCGGCGAACGTTGCGTGTGAAGCGGCTGCAAGGGAAATTCATCGAGGCAGTGACGCAGATGCTCGATCACCTCATCGGCCTTGGCCGTGCTGGCGGCGTCGATGCCGCACCAACCGCCGACCGGATCGAGCCAGACGAAGCTGCGGCGCTGGCGGGTGAAGGCGCGCGGCAGCAGTTCCTCGCTGACGCGCTCGCGTAATTCCTTCAACTGCCTGCGACCGGGCGCGTAGCCTTGCTGCTGCTCGATGGTCACGACCCGCGCGGCGACTTCCTCATTGATGACCGACGATGGCAACAGGCGTTGCTCGACGGTCAGGGCGATCAGCCACTGGCGGTCGAGCGCGAAAACCAGCCCCCCATCCGGGCATGGCGGCGTCCAGCCGCGGCTCAAGGGCTGGCTGCCCGGACATTTGCTGAAAGGGCCGCGGGCCAGTTGCTCCTCAAAGCGGGCGAGGTCGATGTCCCACGGCGTCGGCAAATGGTAGAGCTGAAGATTCTTGAACCACATGGTTTTGACTCACGAAAAAAAGCTAATCCCGGAGTTTACCAGCCCAAAAAATCAGCAGTTCAACGTGGCGGATTTCACAGATTAATTTTCCCGGACGCTCTATAATTTTATCTATACGTAGTGGCAACCCGCAGGAGAATCAGCCATGAAACATTGCTTCGCAAAAACCCTGTTTGTCTCACTGTTCTGCGCCGTAGCGGCTGGCGCTTCGGCGGCGCCGGTTTTGATCAAGGAAACGGGCCTCGGCAATGGTCTAGCGACCAACGGTCTGATAC
>JAITMS010000171.1 GCA_031277255.1 Azonexus sp. | reverse complement strand
TGACCATCATCAACGCCATCATCAAGTCGGGAACCCCTTGGCAACCTACTTCCATACAAAAGGAGACCGCCTGAAAAATACTCAAAAATATTGATTTTGAACACAGTTGCTCTCCCGCTTGCGGGAGAGGGTTGGAGAGAGGGTGAGCTTCCCGTTTGACGGAAATTTCTCCCCAAGCCCTCTCCCCCGGCCCCTCTCCCACAAGTGGGAGAGGGGAGACATGCCCAATGGCTTCAAGGTGTAACGAAATTCCATGCGGCTCGCATTTATGCGATTGCCCTGCTCAGGCCGAGCGGAGAATGGCGCGTCGATGGTTTGCGCCATACGCTGCCCATCCTACAACTTGGCCCGCCACGCTGGCATGATAGACACATGCGTTCCGCCATTCTCGCCTTCGCCGCCGGGGTCTTGCTGTTGCAGACGCAGAGCGGCTTGCCGCTGTTCTGGCCGTATTGCCTGGGCGGCCTTCTGGCTTGTCTGCCGTGGTTTTTCCACGGCGGGCGGGCGGCTCGCGCCTTGGCGCTGGTTGGTTGCCTGCTACTCGGCTTTGCCTGGGCGGGCTGGCGGGCGGAGTGGCGGCTGGCGGATGAATTGGGCAGCGATTGGGAAGGGCGGGATGTCGAGGTGATTGGCGTCGTTGCCGGTTTGCCGCAGGATTTTGAGCGCGGCCTGCGTTTTGTGTTCCAGCTTGAAGAACGCCTGACGCCCGGCGCGGTCGTGCCGCAAAACCTGCAACTGGCCTGGTATCGGGATGGCGCGGCGGCGCTGCCGAGCGTCAACCCCGGTGCACGCTGGCGCTTCACGGTGCGCCTGAAAAGGCCGCACGGCAGCGCCAATCCGGGCGGTTTTGATTATGAAGCCTGGCTGTTGGAACGTGATATTCGGGCCACGGGCTATGTCCGGCCCGGCCCGGCGACGCGGCTCGATCCTTTTGTCTGGCGGCCCGCTTATGCCGTTGAATGGCTGCGGGCGAGAATCCGCGCCAATTTCCGCGCCGCGCTGCCGGAGGGCGAATGGCCGTGGATCGGCATTCTCACGGCGCTGGCTGTGGGCGATCAGCAGGCGGTGCAGGGTGATTTGTGGACGGTCTTCAACCGTACCGGAACGACGCATCTGATGAGTATTTCCGGCCTTCATGTGACGATGGTCGCCGGGTTGGCGGGCTGGCTTTGCAGCGCGTTGTGGCGGCGTTGGCCAAGGCTGACGCGGCGCTTGCCCGCGCAGTACGCGGGTTTGCTGGCGGCGGCGCTGGGCGCTTGTTTTTACGCGCTGCTGGCCGGTTTTGCCGTGCCCGCCCAGCGCACCTTGTACATGCTGCTGGTTGCTGTGGCGGCCATGCTTTCCGGGCGGCTGGTCGCGCCCAGCCGGATTCTCGCCCTGGCGCTGCTGGCGGTTGTGTTGATTGATCCGTGGGCGGTGCTGGCGGCGGGCTTCTGGCTTTCTTTTGGCGCGGTTGGCGCTTTGCTTTACATCGCTTCGGCGGAGGTCAGCGCCGAAGGCGGCTGGCGTCGCCGCTTGCGCGGCTGGGGGCTGGTCCAGTGGGCGGCGACGCTTGCCTCGCTGCCGGTGCTGCTGCTGGTTTTTCAGCAATTTCCGCTGGTTTCGCCGGTGGCTAACGCCGTGGCGATTCCGCTCATCAGCTTCGTCATCACGCCGCTGGCCTTGCTGGCGGCGCTCCTGCCCTGGCCGCCCGTGCTGATTGCGGCGCACGGTTTACTCGATGGCTTGATGCGGTTTCTTTTCTGGTGCGCCGCCTGGCCGCTCTGGCAAGCGCCGGGGCCGCCCGTGTGGGCGGCCGTCGCGGCCGGGCTGGGCGTTGCTGTCTGCCTCTTGCCGCGCGGCGCGCCGGGGCGATTGTTGGGCTTCTGCCTGTTGCTGCCCGCGCTGTTCTGGCCGCCGGAGCGCATTCCGGCGGGCGAAGCGCGGCTCGATGTGCTCGATGTCGGACAGGGCCAAGCCATCGTCGTGCGGACGCGCGAGCATCTGCTGGTCTTTGATCCGGGGCCGCGTTATGGCGCTGACGCCGACGCCGGGCAGCGCGTCGTCGTGCCTTATCTGCGCTGGCTGGGGGCCGGGCGGATCGACCGGCTGATCGTGACGCACGCGGACAGCGACCATGCCGGCGGGCTGGCGTCATTGCAGGCCGCCGTGCCGGTCGCCAGCCTCATGTCGTCATTGCCGGAAGCGGGCGGCGAACGCTGCGCCGCCGGTCAGCGTTGGCGCTGGGATGGCGTCGATTTCGCCATCCTCCACCCAGAGGTCGGGGATTACGGCAAAAAGGCCAGCAGCAACCGGCTTTCCTGCGTCCTGATGGTCAGCGCGGGCGGAAGGCGCGTTCTCCTCACCGCCGATCTTGAAGCGGCGGACGAGCGCCGCCTGCTGGCCGCCGACCCGGCGGCGCTGGCGGCGGACGCCCTGGTGGTGCCGCATCACGGGGCCAAAAGCTCGTCGACGCCGGGTTTCGTCGCCGCCGTCGGGGCGCGTCAGGCGCTTTTTTCGGTCGGCTACCGCAACCGTTTCGGCCATCCGCGGGCGGAAACGGTCGCCCGTTATGTCGAGCAGGGCGCGCAAATCTGGCGCACCGACCGCGATGGGGCGCTGCGCCTCACCCTCAAGCGCGAGGCGCTCGATGTTGCAGCCTGGCGTTCGGAGCGGCGGCGCTATTGGCATGGGCGATGATAAAATTCAAACCCTTAGGGAGCCGGAGCCGCCATGAAATTCAGACAACAGCAGGTGCACTGTCTGAGTCCATCCGGTCTGCACCGGATGGCTTATACGGAATGGGGCGAGCGCGACAATCCGCGAGTGCTCGTCTGCGTCCACGGCCTGACGCGCAATGGCCGCGATTTCGACGATCTGGCGGCGGCGCTGGCCGGAGATTACCGGGTCATCTGCCCGGATGTCGTCGGGCGCGGGCAGAGCGATCATTTGCGCGATGCCGCCGATTACGCGATGCCGCAATACCTTGCCGACATGGTGACGCTCATTGCCCGTTTGGGCGTCGAGCGTGTCGACTGGCTCGGCACCTCGATGGGCGGCCTCATCGGCATGGCCCTGGCGAGCCTTGATGGCTCGCCCATCAAGCGCCTGCTCCTCAACGATGTCGGGCCGGTCATCAATGACCAGGCGCTCCGCCGCATCGCCGCTTACACCGGGGCCGACCCGACCTGGGCGAGCTTTGATGAAGCGGTCGCCTATGTGCGGGAAATCAGCGCCCCGTTCGGCGACTTGAGCGCCGAACAATGGCGGCAATTGACCGCCAGCAGCGTCGCCCGCCGCGCCGACGGGCGCTGGGGCTTTCTCTACGACCCCGGCATCGCGCTGGCCTTCGAGAAAGTGCTCGATGGCCCGAACATCGACCTGTGGCCCTTCTACGACCGCATCACCTGCCCGACGCTGGTCATTCGCGGCGCTTTGTCCGATCTGTTGAGCGTCGACGTCTGGCGGCAGATGGGCGAGCGCGGCCCGCGCGCCCGGCTTGCCGAAGCGCCCGGCGTCGGCCATGCGCCGATGTTCCTCGAGGCGCGGCAAATCGCCATCGTCCGTGATTTTCTGCTGACGCCATGAAGCATCTGACGGTCGCCGGTTGTCGGCTCGAATACCGCGATTTCCCGGCCACGGCGGCCAACCGGCCGCCGCTCCTGCTGTTGCACGAGGGGCTGGGCTGCGTCGCCATGTGGCGCGACTTTCCGCAAAAACTGGCGGCGGCCACCGGCTGCCGCCTCGTCGTCTGGTCGCGGGCCGGTTACGGCGGCTCACAGCCGTGGCCGACGCCGCGCCAGCCCGATTACATGCACCGCGAAGCCGAACAGGCATTGCCCGAACTCCTGGCCGCGCTCGATATCGAACGCCCCGTGCTGATCGGCCACAGCGACGGCGGCAGCATCGCCCTGATTTTTGCTGGCGCGTTTCCTGCCGCCGTCCGCGCCGTTGCCGTCATGGCCCCCCATGAATTTGTCGAAGAAGCGGCGCTCGCAGGCATCCGCGCCACGCGCGCGGCCTGGGCGGCGGGTGGTCTGGAAAAGAAGCTGGCGCGTTACCATCACGCCCGCGCCGGGCAGGTCTTCCGCGAGTGGAGCGATACCTGGCTGTCGCCCGCCTTCCGCGACTGGAATATCGAAGCCTACCTGCCGCGCATCGTCTGTCCGATTCTCGCCATTCAGGGCGAGGATGACGAATACGGCACCATGCGCCAGATCGAAGCCATTGCCGAACAAGCGCCCGGCGGCGCTGAACTGCTCAAACTCGCCGCCTGCGGCCATTCACCGCAGCGCGACCAGGAAGCGGCGGTGCTGGCGGCGCTCAGCGGCTTTGTCGCCGCCTTGCCGGAAAAGGAGAGAGGATGAAAAGAATTCGCAGCGGCTGGCTGCTGGCCGGGTTTCTCCTGCTTTTGGCGGTCGTCGTCACAGGCAGCGTTTATACCCAGCACCGCGACAAAATGGCGGAAGAAACGCGCCATCTCAGTAATCTCGCCACCATTTCAGGCGACATCCTGGAGCGCCGCCTGCTCAATGTCGATCATCTGCTGCGGCAGATGATCGGACGGGCGCCGACATGGCAGGCTCAGGATACGAGCGGGCAGACGCTGCACGAACGGCTGATGGAACTGGCGATTCTGAGCGACGGCTCGGCCGCCTTGCTGCTCTTCTCGCCGACTGGCGAAATTCTGGCCAATGGCGGGCGGATGCCGGGGGGGCAGAATTTCCCCGCCGCCCTCTATTTTGCCGCGGCCAAGGCGGCGGATGATGGCGATTTGCAGGTCATCGCCCAACCCCTGGGTGCGGCCAGCGACGGCGGTAGTTTTTTTGTCCTGTCGCGCAAGTTCTACAAGCCGGACGGGGCGCTTGCCGGGGTCGGCATGGCGGTCATGGATATGGCTGTGGTCGCCAGCATTCTCAACCGCTACGCCAGCGACACGAAAATCGCGGTGATTTACGGCGACGGTCGCCTGATCGTTGCCGTGCCGGAAAACGCCGCCATCGAAAAGGATATTGCGACGCCTGGCACGCCGCTGGCGCGACATCTGGAACGCAGCGATTTCGCCAGTTTTGCCGCCGACGATGGTCATGGTCAGATGGTGGCGCTCAAAACCGTCCATGCCACCGACGCCAATCAGGGCCAGCCGCTGGTGCTGGCGCTGACGCGCGACCGGGCCGCCGTTTTTGCCGACTGGCGGCGTCAGGCCTGGGGTTGGGGGTTGCTCTATCTGCTGATTGTCGTACTGAGCGGCGGCGGCCTGTGGCGGTACGAAAAAAAGCAGAGCGAATACTGGGCCAACATCCTGCGCCAGCAGGCTTTGGTCAATGCCTCGGCGGACGGCATTTTCGTGCTTGACAGCGACGGCTGGCTGGTTGACGCCAACCCGGCCTTTTACGCCATGCTTGGCCTCTCGCCGGAATCGCTCGGTAAAATCCGCATGGATGCCATCGACGCCGAGCAGGCGCTGCCCCAGATTCTCGACAACCTGCGGCAGGTACAAGAAACCGGACAAGCCATTCGCGTCGAAACCGTGCACCGCCACCAGGACGGTCGCCTGATCGACGTCGATATTTCCTGCCAGCACCTCCAGTTGCGCGGCAAAGACCTGTTCGTCGCCTCCGTGCGCGACATCCGCGAGCGCAAACGGCTGATCGAGCGTCTGGCGCAGCGGGAACTGGAACTCAAGACCATCATCGACACCGAGCCGGAATGCCTCATGCTGATGTCGGCGGCAGGGATGTTGCTCAGGATCAACAGCGCCGGTCTGGCGATATTCGAGGCCGATTCGCTGACGGAAGTGCGCAGCAAACTGATGCGCAACATCGTTTCGCCGACCTACCACCAGGCGCTTGTCGCCTTGTTCCTGCGTGTTTTTGCCGGCGCCTCAGGGACGCTTGAATTCGAGATTACCGGCTTGCGCGGCAGTCACCGCTGGCTGGAAATCCACGCCGTGCCGATGCGCGACACCAGCGGCCAGATTGCCACCCTGCTTGGGCTGGCCCGCGACGTCACCGAAAAGAAGCGGATGCAGGAAGAATTGCGGGCGCATAGCGAACATCTCGAAGACATGGTTGCCAGAAAAACTGTCGAGTTGCGCGCCACCAACGCCTCGCTGGCTGCCGCCAACGAAGCCGCCATGCAGGCGGCGCAATCGAAAGCGGCTTTCCTCTCGAACATGAGCCACGAGATCCGCACGCCCCTGAACGGCATCATCGGCATGCTGCACCTGCTCCGCCGTACCGAAATGGATGAACGGCAAAGCGACTACCTCGGCAAAATCGGCTTTTCGGCCCACCACCTGCTGTCCTTGGTCAATGACATCCTCGATCTCTCGAAAATCGACGCGGGCAAGATGCGGCTCGAACAACTGCCGGTCAATATCCCGATGATCATCGCCAACGTCTGCTCCGTCATCGGCGAATCGGCGCAGAAAAAAGGGCTGGCCGTCAAAACCGATCTCAGCGCCGACTTTCCCGCCGGTCTTCTCGGCGACACCACGCGCCTGACTCAGATTCTGCTCAACTACGCCGCCAACGCCGTCAAATTTACCGAAGCCGGGAGCATCACCATCCGCGCCTACCCGGTCGCTGTCGGCGCGGTCGGCGTCGACGTTCGCCTTGAAGTCGAAGATACCGGCGTCGGCATCAAGCCGGAGGCCATCGAACGCCTCTTTCTCGCCTTTGAGCAGGCCGATAGTTCAACCACACGGCAATTCAAGGGCACCGGCCTCGGCCTCACCATCAGCCGCCAACTGGCAAGGCTGATGGGCGGCGACGCCGGGGCCAGCAGCACGCCGGGGCAGGGCAGTTGCTTCTGGTTTACCGCGCGCCTGGCGCAAGGCAGCGAGCCTGATGCTGTCAGCGACGCCCCCGTCGGCGATGCCGAAAGCCAAGTGCTCGCCTTGCACGCGGGCAAGCGCGTACTGCTGGTCGAGGACGAGCCGATCAATCAGGAAATTTCCCAAATGCTGCTGGCCGATGCCGGTTTCGTCGTCGACCTCGCCAACAATGGCGCCGAAGCCGTCGCCAAGGCGACCAGCGGCGATTACGCGCTGATCCTATGGACATGCAGATGCCAGTCATGGACGGCCTCGAAGCCACCCGCCGCATCCGCCAACTGAGCAAGGGCCAAAGCGTACCGATCATCGCCATGACCGCCAACGCCTTCGCCGACGACCGTGAACGCTGCCTCAAAGCCGGGATGAACGACTTTGTCGCCAAGCCGGTTGATCCTGAAATGCTGTTCGGCAGAATTCTTGCCTGCCTGGGCGGGGTGTAGGGCGAGTCGAAGCCCGCCCGCCACCCCCTTTCCCCAACTCCACTCCTGCTACGCAAAAGTGCGAGTCCTGGGATTCGTGCTTTTGGGGTTTTCAGGAAGGAAATGGGGCCAGGCCGTTTGTTCTTCCTTGTCGCCGATGAAGAAGCTGATGATGTAGACCAGGAGGCCGATCAGGAAGACGACGCCGGTCCATTCGCGCATCCAGTAGAAGATGGCGATCTTGTCCTGGGCGTCCATGAAGGAGAGCGGCGTGTCGGAAGCGCGTTGCAGCCGCGCTTGCTTGCTTTCCTTGTTTCCTTTTGCCTGATGATCGAGAATCAGCCACCCGCCGCCAACCCTGTTGCAAAGCCGATGAACCCGGATCGCCCCTATATGACGTATGGCCTGATTGCGCTGTGCTGCTTTTTTTATCTGGTTACCGGGGCAAGCGGCGCGTCGCTGCTTGAAATTTCACCCGAAACCCTGGAACGGCTGGGCGGTAATATTGGGCTGCTTTCCCTGACAGGCGATAGCTGGCGTTTGCTGACGGCCATTTTTCTGCATGGCGGTCTGCTGCATCTGGCGATGAACATGTACATGCTGGCGCTGATTGGCCCCCCGGCTGAACGCTGGTACGGACGAACGGGCATGTTGTGCCTCTACCTTGTGGGCGGTCTCTGGGCGAGTTACGCCAGCGCCGTATGGAATGCCACGCACATGCACCAGAACACTCTGGGCGCGATGATGGGCATGACGCCCGCGCTCAAACTGGTGGTCAGCGTCGGCGCTTCCGGGGCGCTCATGGCCTTGTGCGGCGCCTTGCTGGCTGCCTGGGGCTTGCGCGAGGCTCCCGAAAAGACACCGGACCTGCCGCAGATGACGAAAGCCTTGTTGCAGGTCGTCGCCATCAATCTCATCATGGGCTTCGTCATCAAGGAGGTCGACCAGGCCGCGCATATCGGCGGCGTGGTCGCGGGGCTGGCCCTGGGGGCGGCAGCGGGCGTCCTGCACACGCGCCGACACAAACTGCGTCTGGCGCTGTCGATGATCGCGGGAGTGGGGATGCTGGGCGTCGTTCTTTCTTATGTTCACTGGCATGGATTGCGGGAATTGCGGCAGATGCTGGATGAGGAGGCGACTGAACAAGCCAGGGAAGCCGCCGAACAGCAAACCGAAAGGCTGCTGACCGCCTACCGTGAGAACGGCGAGATGGCGAAACAAAAGGCCGCCACGCGGGAAGCCAAAGCCTTGCTGGCCAGTCTGCCGCCGCCGGTTTCCGAGGATGAAGCCCAGGGGCGTATTTTTCGCGGCGAATGGCACGATGCTCGAAGCTGGTTGAGTATCTCGGATGATGAAACGACAGCAGAGGTGATTGATCCGATGAATAAACAGATCACCCACTTTGATCTGGCGACAGGGGCGGCGCATGTGTTGAAAAACACGACTCGGGAGCGCGAGCAAGACAATGGCGATGGTCGCGTGTTGGCGCGAAATCAAGATGATGGCCTAACATTGAAGCAGTTTTATGCCGACAGACTGGAATTGGTCAAATCCCCCGGCAACGAGGTAATGAAATACTGGGAAATCTGCGATGTTCCCTACATGGGACAACAGTATTATATTGATGCCGCGTTTTGGGATAGGCAAAGCCGGACAACCCTGATCGCCTCGCTGGGCGCCATCGAGCGGGTGCGGGTAACGCAACTGGAAACCGGCGTCGATGTCGCCGTGCTACCCACCGTTGGCTATCCGCGGGAAGCGAAATTTTCCAAGGACGGCAAGCGGCTTTACGTGCGCACTTACAGCCCTTGGCGCGAAAACAGCCCTGCGAGCAAAAACGACGATAGCGAGGCCAGCGTCCAGCTTGAGGTGCTGGACATCAGCAAACGTCTGGCTGCCGGAGAGGAAGGCGAGCACAACATCGCCGCCCCGCTGATCTGCGTGTGGTCGGACAGCCTGCCGCAGTAGTGGGCGCTTGCCCTGAGCGAAGAACTCGGAGAGCCTGTTCCGAAGCCCGGTTCAAGCCTCCGTCTCCGCACCGCCCTTCGACAGGCTCAGGGCGAACGGTACCGGGGTATGCGCTTGAATCAAAAAAAGCGCGAATCCTGAGATTCGCGCTTTTGGGGTTTTCAGGAAGCAAACAGGGTCAGGCCGTCTGTTCTTCCTTGCCGCCGATGAAGAAGCTGATGATGTAGGCGAGGAGGCCGATCAGGAAGACGACGCCGGTCCATTCGCGCATCCAGTAGAAGATGGCGATCTTGTCCTGGGCGTCCATGAAGGAGAGCGGCGTGTCGGAGGCGCGTTGCAGCCACACTTGCAGGATGCCGGCGGCGGTCAGGAACAGGGTGATGAAGACGATGGCCACCGTCATCAGCCAGAACGACCACATTTCCAGCACCTGCGACTTGTTGCTGTTGGCGGCGCGGCCGCGCATGATCGGCATGGCGTAGGAGATCATCATCAACACGACCATCACATAAGCGCCGTAGAAGGCCATGTGGCCGTGGGCGGCGGTGATCTGCGTGCCGTGCGTGTAGTAGTTCACCGGGGCCAGGGTGTGCAGGAAGCCCCAGACGCCCGCGCCGAGAAAGGCCATGACGCCGGTGCCGAGCGCCCACAGCACGGCGGCCTTGTTGGGATGCTCGCGGCGGCGGCGGTTGACCATGGTGAAGGCGAAGACCGTCATGGCGAAGAAGGGAATCGGCTCCAGCGCGGAGAAGATCGAACCCCACCACTGCCAGTATTCCGGCGTGCCGATCCAGTAGTAGTGGTGGCCGGTGCCGATGATGCCGGTAATCAGCGTCAGCGTGACGATGACGTAGAGCCACTTCTCGATCACTTCGCGGTCCACGCCGGTGGTCTTGATCAGGACGAAAGCGAGGAAGGAGCCAAGGATCAGTTCCCACACGCCTTCAACCCAGAGGTGCACCGTCCACCACCAGAAGAACTTGTCGATGACGATGTTGGTCGGGTTGTAGAAGGAGAACAGGAAGAACACCGCCAGACCCCAGAGGCCGATCAGGAGCACGATGGAAATCGCCGTCTTCTTGCCCTTCAACACCGTCAGGGTGATGTTGAAAAGGAAGGCCAGCGCGACGACGACGATGCCGAGCTTGGTCGGTAGCGGCTGTTCGAGGAACTCGCGGCCCATCGTTTCGAGAAGGCCGTTGCCGGTCATTTCGGCCAGCGTCGCGTAGGGCACCAGCAGATAACCGAGCACGGTCGCCGCGCCAGCGACGAGAAAGATCCAGAACATCGCCAGCGCCAGTTTCGGGCTGGCCAGCTCGGTTTCCGCCTCCTCCGGGATCATGTAGTAAGCGCCGCCCATGAAGCCGAACAGCAGCCAGACGATCAGGAGGTTGGTGTGCACCATGCGGGCCACGTTGAAGGGGATTTCCGGGAACAGGAAGTCGCCCATGACGTATTGCAGGCCAAGCGTCAGGCCGAACAGGATCTGCCCGGCGAAAAGACCGATGGCGGCGATGAAATAAAGTTTTGCAACGGCTTGTGATTTATATTGCATGTCGTTTCTCCTCTCGATCAACCTTCGTCGTTGGGCGGCCAGTTGGCGTCGTTGATCGAATCGACGTACTTCAGGAAGGCCACGATGGCGTCCAGTTGCTCGTCGCTGAAGTTGAAATCCGGCATTTTCCGCCGTCCCGGCTCCTTGGTCGGCTGGGCGGCAATCCACGCCTTGATGAAATCAGGCCCGCGCCGCTTGTACACGTTGCCGAGTTCCGGCGCGAAATAAGCGCCTTCGCCCATCAGCGTATGGCAGCCGATGCAGTTATTGACTTCCCACAGCTTCTTGCCTTCAGCGACCTGCGGCGTGATGTCGGCCCGCATGTCCCGCTTGGGCAGTTGCGAATGGGTATCGAATGACAGCGCCAGGAACAAGAGGAAGAAGAAAACCGTCCCCCCGTAAAAAATGTTCCGCGCCATTGATTTGGTAAACGCGCCACTCATTGCTTTCCCCCTTTCGGAAATAGTTTGGCCGGACGATGGTATTTCCCGGTGTCATGCCGGGCTTTGATGTCCGCTAAATTTGAAAAAGGCGGGGCGGTGATGCCGGGCGATAATGAAAAAACCCGCCACTGGTTTGCCAATGGCGGGTTTTAGGGGAGCAGGCAGGCGGCGGCGCGGTTTACGCGGCGGCCTGGACGGGAATCTGGTGGCCGCGGCGGATGATGTGGTTGTGGCTGTCGACGTAGATCAGGTCCGGCTCGTGCCGGGTCAGTTCAATCTCGTTGTAAGTGGCGAAGGTGGCGATGATGAGGATGTCGCCGGGGGCGGCGCGGCGGGCGGCTGAGCCGTTGACCGAGATGACGCCGGAGCCGCGCTCGGCGCGGATGGCGTAGGTGGTGAAGCGTTCGCCGTTGTTTACATTCCAGATGTCGATCTGCTCGTATTCGCGGATATTGGCGGCTTCCAGCAGGTCTTCGTCGATGGCGCAGGAGCCTTCGTAATGCAGGTCGGCGTGGGTGGTGGTGACGCGGTGCAGCTTGGATTTGAGCATCGTTCTCTGCATGGCTTGATCCATCCAGATGGTTGGGGAGGCGAATTGTAGCGGTACTGTAACCTCTGTCAACGCTGCGCAAGATGGCCTTGACAGCGGCATCAAATCTCGATGTTGTCAATCAGCCGCGTGTTGCTGAGACGGCTGGCGGCCAGCGCCACGAGCGGCGCGGCGGGGTCTGCTGGCGGGGTCAGATCGGCTTGCTGGCGGACGGCGACATAGTCGGTCTGCCAACCGGCGGCGCTCAGTTCGGCAATGGCTTGGGCTTCCAGCGCGGCGAAGTCGCGCTGGCCGCTGCGGATGGCGTTGCCGATGTCGGTCAAAAGGCGGTAGAGGCGCGGCGCTTCGGCCCGCTCGGCGGCGCTGAGATAGCCGTTGCGCGAAGAAAGCGCCAGACCGTCAGCGGCTCGCACCGTTTCGCCGCCGATGATGTCGATCGGTAAAGCCAACTGGCGGGCCATGTTACGGATGACCATGAGCTGCTGGTAATCCTTTTTGCCGAACAGCGCGGCTTGCGGCTGGACGCAGTTGAACAGCTTATTGACCACGGTGGCGACGCCGCGAAAGTGGCCGGGGCGGAATTCGCCGTCGAGGACGTGCTGGATGGCGGGCGGTTCGATGAAATAAGCCTGCGGCTCCGGGTAGAGATCGGCTTCGCTTGGCGCAAACAGCAGGTCGACGCCCGCCGCCGTCAGCTTCTCGCAGTCGGCCTGAAAAGTGCGCGGATATTGGTCGAAATCCTCAGCCGGGCCGAATTGCAGACGATTGACGAAAATGCTGGCGACCACGGTATCGCCGTGAGCGCGGGCCTGTTCCATGAGGCTGATATGACCGGCGTGGAGATTGCCCATGGTCGGGACAAAAACGACGCGCCCCCGGTTCTTCAGGGCGGCGCGCAGGGCGGGGATGGTGGCGTGGATGTGCATTTCAGTACCGCGGTGTAGGGCGGGTCTTGACCCGCCGATTCAAAATCAAAATTTGAGGGTCGCCTGGCGGGTCAAGACCCGCCCTACGCCCCGTAACTGTGTTCCGGCCCAGGGTAGCTGCCGTCCTTGACGGCGGCGACGGCGCGGGCGGCGGCGTCAGCGATGCTGCCGCCGTCGGCCATGAAGTTCTTGACGAATTTGGCTTTTTTGCCGGGCGGGATGTCGAAGGCGTCGTGCAGCACCATGACCTGACCGGAGCAGTCGCCGCCCGCACCGATGCCGATGGTGATGACGGCGAGCGCCGCCGTCACTGCCGCCGCCAGCGCGGCGGGGATGGCTTCCAGTACGATCATCGTCGCCCCGGCCTGTTGCAGCGCCAGGGCGTCGTCCTTGAGGCGCTGGGCGGCGGCTTCGCTCTTGCCCTGCACCTTGTAGCCGCCGAGCGCGTGCACCGATTGCGGCGTCAGGCCAAGATGGCCGCAAACGGGGATGCCGCGGGCGACGAGAAATTCGACGGTCGCCGCCATCTCGCGCCCGCCTTCGAGCTTGACCATCTGCGCCCCGGCGGCCAGGAGGGCGGCGGCGTTGCGGAAGGCTTGGGCGGGCGCTTCCTGATAGCTGCCGAAAGGCATGTCGGCAATGATGAAGGGGCGATCCGAGCCGCGCTTGACGGCGGCGGTGTGGTAGGCGATGTCGGCGACGCTGACCGGCAGCGTCGTGTCGTGGCCCTGAATGACGTTGCCGAGCGAATCGCCGATCAGCAGCGCATCGACGCCCGCGCCGTCGAGCAGACGGGCGAAACTGGCGTCGTAGCAGGTGAACATGGCAATTTTTTCGCCCGCCTGATGGCGTTGGGCGAGATCGGCCTGGGTCAGGCGGCGGGTGAGGGTTTGCGCGGACATGGGGGCGATCAGCTCCGAAAAATGAAATAAACCGCGCCCATGATGCACAGGGCGGCCCACAGGTAATCCAGCTTGAGCGGCTGGTTCATGTAAAAAAGGACGAAGGGGACAAAGACCGTCAGCGTGATGACTTCCTGCAAAATTTTCAACTGCGCCAGCGACAGTTCCGTATGGCCGATGCGATTGGCGGGCACCTGAATCAGGTATTCAAAGAGGGCGATGCCCCAGGAGAGCAGCGCGGCGATCCACCACGGCTTGTCGTTGAGATTCTTGAGATGGGCGTACCAGGCGAAGGTCATAAAGACGTTGGACAACGCCAGCAGCCCCGCCGTTTGCCAGATGACCGGAATCGAGAAGCCGAACAGCGTCATAGCCGGGTGACGCTCTGAGTGGCGACGGCGGGCAGCCAGGCGGCGATGGGGCCGCGACCGGGCAGAGTCAGATCGGGGGCGATTTCGGCCAGCGGCTGGAGGACGAAGGCGCGCAGATGCAGGCGTGGGTGCGGCACGGTCAATTGCGGTTGATTGAAGCGGCGATCATCATAGAGCAACAAGTCGAGATCGAGGCTGCGCGGGCCGTTTTTCTCGCTGCGCTGGCGGCCAAAGCGATCTTCGATGGCCAGCAGTTCAGCCAGCAGGGGCAGCGGCTCCAGCGCCGTCTCGACGAGGGCGGCGGCGTTGATGAAATCCGGCTGCCGGGCATAACCCACCGGGGCCGTGCGGTAGAGGGAAGAACAACGCCGGAGGCGGACATCCGGCAGATTGGCGAGGACGCCGAAGGCGGCGCGCAAGGTACAGGCCGGATCGCCGAGATTGGCGCCGAGGGCGATGTAGGCGCGACTCATAGCGAACCGGCCATTAAGGGTTGAGGTCGTCGTATTTCTCCCCTCTCCCGCTTGGCGGGAGAGGGGGCGGGGGAGAGGGCCAGCGGCGCTTTTTCCACGCCGATATTCCGGTTTTGGCCCCAGCCCCACACCCCCACCCCCAAAAAGCCTCGGCGTGAAACAACAAAAAGAAACAA
>JAITMS010000141.1 GCA_031277255.1 Azonexus sp. | reverse complement strand
GTGCGCAGCACATAAACAATCGCCTCAAACACCAGCCGCGCTGCCTTGGCGGGGCGACCCGCTCCCGGTTTGCGTACGTAAACCCGATTGCTCACCGGGCGCGCAGGAATCAACGGCTCGACCCGTTGCCAAAATTCATCGCTGACAACCCACGAATCAACTCGTTTGACCAAGTGCTTACTCCAACATCGCGCCAACTGCGACTCGGGAAGATGGTATAGCTCTATTTACGGAAAAGTTCTAAGCCATGTAGATGGGTAGAGCGCAGCGAAACCCATCAGCCGGAGGAATTCGCCACGCATGACAACGATGGGTATCGCCTTCGGCTCCACCCATCTACGCGCTTCATCTCCAGAAAAATCCCTGCTTGACACAAACACGTCGATACAACTACCATCGTCGACATGAAAACCCATTACACCCAAGCCATCCCCCCCGAATGGGCTGCCATGTCGCGGATTTTTCTGGCTTTGGGCGATGCCCACCGGCAGCGTATCCTGTTGTTGTTCGAGCCGGGCGAGCGCCTCAATGTCGGGCAGATTGCCGAGGTGTCGACGCTGGCGCGGTCAACCGTTTCGCACCATCTCAAGGTGCTGCGCGAATCCGGCGCGCTGGCTTCGGAAAAGATCGGCAAGGAGGTCTGGTTCTGGATCGACCGGGCCGTGCTTGAAACGACTTTGACCCACGTTCTCAACTATCTGAAGGAGAACACCTGATGAAAAAACTGATCCGGTCGCTGTCGCGGCCCGTGTTGCGGGCGCTCGCCCGTCTCCTGTTCCGCGTTGATGTCGAGTGGCGGCAGGCGGATTTTTCGGCGGAGCGGCTGCTCGTCATCGCCAATCACGAATCCTTTATCGACGGCCTGTTGCTGGGGCTGTTCCTGCCGCTCGACCCGGTTTTCGTGGTGCACTCCGGCGTCATCAGGAATTTCTGGTTCCGCTTTCTGCTCTCGCAGATCGACTATCTGACGGTCGACCCGACCAGCCCGATGGCCATGAAGCGGGTCATCCGCCTGATTGAATCGGGGCGGCCCGTGGTCATCTTCCCGGAAGGGCGGCTGACCGTGACCGGCTCCCTGATGAAGGTGTACGACGGCCCCGCCTTTGTCGCCGCCAAGACCGGGGCGACGGTGATTCCGGTGCGCCTCGATGGCGCTTCGCGCTCTTATTTTTCCCGCCTTTCCGGTAAATACCCGAAAGAAATATTCCCGAAAATCCGCCTCACCGTTTTGCCCGCCGCGCATTTCCCCATGCCGGAAGCGCCGACCGCCCGGCTGCGGCGGCAGCGGGCCGGGGTGCAGATGCGCCGACTGATGCAGGAGATGATTTTCGCCTCGCGCCCGCCGCAGACCCTGTACGGCGCGCTGTGCGACGCGGCGGAAATTTTTGGCCGCCGCCGCCGCCTGCTCGAAGACATCAAACAGATCGAATACTCCTACAACGATCTCCTCAAGATGGCGCTGATTCTCGGTCGTCAGGTCGAGCGCCTGAGCCAGCCGGGGGAAAAACTCGGCCTCCTCTTGCCCAATCTGGCGCCGACGCTCGGCCTCATTTTCGGCCTCAGCGCCCGTCGCCGCGTCCCGGCCATGCTCAATTACACGGCCGGGCTGGAAGCCATGCAGGCCGCCTGTGCCGCTGCCGAGGTGAAAACCCTCATTACCTCGCGCGCCTTCGTCGAACAGGCCAAACTCACCGACAAACTGGCCGGGCTGCAAGGGGTCGCCATTCATTACCTCGAAGACATCCGCGAACGCATCGGCGTCGGCGACAAGCTGTGGCTCATGCTCTGGGCCATCCACTTCCCGCGCTGCTTTGAATTGCGCACCTCGCCCGAAGATGCGGCGGTGGTCTTGTTCACCTCCGGCTCGGAAGGCAAACCCAAGGGCGTGGTCCTGCCGCATCGGGCGATCCTCGCCAATATCGGGCAGATCCGGGCGGTGATCGACTTTTCGGTCGATGACAAGGTCCTGAACGCCCTGCCCATCTTCCATTCCTTCGGCCTCACCGCCGGGGCGCTGCTGCCGGTGCTGACCGGCGCCAGCCTCTTTCTCTACCCCTCGCCCCTGCATTACCGGATCATCCCCGAACTCGCCTACGACCGCTCCTGCACCGTGCTCTTTGGCACCTCGACCTTTCTCGGCAATTACGCCCGCTTCGCCAATCCTTACGATTTTTACCGCCTGCGCTACGTCGTCGCCGGGGCCGAAAAACTCTCGGAAGCCGTGCGCAGCGACTGGTTCGAGAAATTCGGCGTGCGCATCTTTGAAGGCTACGGCGCCACCGAAACCGCGCCGGTGCTCGCCGTCAACACGCCGATGGCCTACCGCACCGGCACCGTCGGCAACCTCCTGCCGGGCATCGAGCACCGCCTCGTCCCGGTGCCGGGCATCGCCCAGGGCGGCATGTTGCACGTCAAGGGGCCGAACGTCATGGCCGGTTACTTGAAGGCTGACCAGCCGGGCCTGCTGCAACCGCCCGTCTCGTCAGAAGGCGAAGGCTGGTACGAAACAGGCGACGTGGTCGACATCGACGCCGACGGTTTTCTCAGAATCGTGGGCCGGGTCAAGCGTTTTGCCAAAATCGCCGGTGAAATGGTCAGCCTCGAAGTCGCCGAAAAACTCGCCGCCGCCGCCGCCCCCGCCGCCTTTCACGCCGTCGCCAGCCAGCCCGACGCGGCCAAGGGCGAGGCGCTGGTGCTGTTTACCACCGACGCCCGCCTCAACCGCGAACAACTGGCCGCCAAAGCGCGCGAACTGGGTCTGCCGGAACTCGCCGTGCCGCGCAAGATACAGAAGGTGGACGCCCTGCCGCTCCTGGGAACGGGCAAGATTGATTATGTGACGCTGAAGATGATGGCGGAGACGGCGTGAGCTGGGCGCGACATGGGCACAGAAATCATCCTCTCTGGAATCATTGCCGCGATCTTGCTCCTTATGTGGGAATGCCCCGCGTTTTTCCCTCTCCCACGAGCCTGTCCTGAGCTTGCCGAAGGGGGGAGAGGGACGATCCGGCCAAGGCGGTTGATCTATCGTGCCCCATTCAAAGCCTTTCATTCGTCTGATTGTTAACTCGAATGGCTATAAACCAAAACACTGACCCGCCCCCCAAACCCGTCCGTCGTCGTTTTCTCGCTCTGCTCGCTGGCGGCGCGTTGCTGGCCGGGGGCGTCACCCTCAACCGGCTGACCCGGCCTGTGTTGGTCAATCCTTGTCGGGCGGCGATTCCGGTCAAGCTGCTCGATAGTCCCTGGCTCAAACAGGCGTGGGCGGGGATTGATCCGGCGGCATTGTGGGATTGCCATGTGCACCTGGCCGGGATCGGCGATGGCGGCAGCGGGATTGAAGTCGGGCCGCAGATGTCGTCGGTGATGAATCCCGTGCATTACGCGCAGCGGCTGTTTTACATGAACGCCGGTTGCGCCCACGACGCGCCGGGGGCGGTTGACGCGGCTTATACGGCGCGGCTGCTCAATCTGTGCGAGGCGATGCCGCCGGGCTTCAAGGTCATGCTCTTTGCCTTTGCCCGTTTTTACGACGGCGACGGCGAGGCGCATCCCGAACATTCGGCTTTTTATGTGCCGAACGCCTGGGCGGCCCGGCTGGCGCGGGAGTTTCCGGCTCGTTTTGAATGGGTGGCCTCGCTCCATCCCTATTCGCCGACGGCGGTCGATGAACTGCATCAGGCCGTGGCCGACGGCGCGCGCGCCGTCAAATGGCTGCCGCCAGCGCAGGGCATGGACCCGGCGGATGCCCGCTGCGACGCTTTTTACCGGGCGCTGGCTGAATCGGGGACGCCGTTGATCGTCCATTGCGGCGAGGAGAAAGCCGTAGCCGGCGGCGAAACAGCGGCCTTCGGCAACCCCTTGCGCCTGCGCCGGGCGCTCGATGCCGGGGTCAGGGTCGTCGTCGCCCATTGCGCGACGATTGGCGATGATGTCGACGACGATGGTCAACTGCGGCCCAGTTTTCAACTGTTTCTCAAAATGATGGCGGAACCGCGCGCCAGCGGCCTCCTGCTTGGCGACATCTCGGCCATCACGCTGCGTAACCGCAGTGTCGACGTCATCCGCGTCCTGTTGGAGCGGGAAGACTTGCACGACCGCCTCGTGCATGGCTCCGACTATCCGCTGCCCGGCATTCTGCCGCTCATTTCGCCGTCTTCGCTGGCTGCTGAGGGGCTGCTGCCGCCCGCGGCGGTCGGCGATCTTGATACCCTGCGCGAGCACAATCCGCTATTGTTTGACTTTGTTTTGAAACGCCTGCTCAACTGGCAGGGACATTCCTTTGCACCGGCGGTATTCGCCACGCGCCGCATTTTTACAGGGCCAAAAGCATGAGCGGTCAATTCACCCTCCTCAAACAACGGCGTTTCGCGCCTTTTTTCGTCACCCAGTTTTTTGGCGCTTTCAACGATAACCTGTTCAAAAACGCGCTGATCGTCCTGCTGACTTTTCAGGCGGCGCAGTGGACGGCCATGAAGCCGGAACTCCTGGCCAATCTGGCGGCGGGTATTTTCATTCTGCCCTTCTTCCTCTTTTCGGCCACTGCCGGGCAACTGGCGGATAAATACGACAAGGCGCGGCTGGCGCGGCTGGTCAAGGTGCTGGAGATGGTCATCATGGGCGTCGCCGCCGCCGGTTTTTTCCTGCACAGCCTGGCCTGGCTGCTGACGGCGCTGTTTCTGCTCGGCTGCCATTCGACCCTGTTCGGGCCGGTCAAGTACGCGATTCTGCCGCAGCACCTCAAAACCGATGAACTGGTCGGCGGCAACGCGCTGATCGAGGCTGGAACCTTCGTCGCCATTCTGCTCGGCACGCTGACGGGCGGCCTCCTGGCCGGCACGGTCGAGCATCCGGCCTGGATTGCCGCTGGCGGCTTTGCCGTCGCTTTGGCCGGTTATCTCGCCAGTTGGGGCATTCCCGCCGCCCCGCCGCCGGCGCCGGAACTTGCCGTCAATCTCAATCCGCTGTCGGAAACCTGGCGCAATATCCGCTTCGCCCGCCAGAACCGCGCCGTCTTTCTCTCCATTCTCGGCATCTCGTGGTTCTGGCTGTACGGCGCGCTGTTCCTCGCCCAGTTCCCCGCCTACGTCAAAAATGTGCTCGGCGGCGGCGAAACGATGGTGACGGTGTTGCTGGCCGTGTTCTCGGTCGGCGTCGGCGCCGGGTCGCTCCTCTGCGAGAAGATGTCGGGCAAGAAGGTGGAAATCGGCCTGGTGCCGTTCGGCTCGATTGGCCTGACGCTGTTCGGGCTGGATCTTTATTTTGCCTCGCCGGTCGGTCTGGCGGGCCTCACGCCGCAGCCCCTCGCCGTCTTGCTGACCACGCCAGCGATCTGGCGCGTGCTGTTCGATCTCCTGATGCTCGGCGTCTTTGGCGGTTTTTTCATCGTGCCGCTCTACGCTCTGGTGCAGACGCGCAGCGAGGAGAGCCACCGCGCCCGCATCATCGCCGCCAACAACATTGTGAACGCCCTGTTCATGGTCATCGGCGCGCTCGCCGCCGCGGGCTTGCTTGAACTTGGCCTGTCGATCCCGGCGCTGTTCGGCGTCGCCGCCCTCATCAATGCCGCCGTGGCGATTTACATCTACAGTCTGGTGCCGGAATTTCTCTTGCGCTTCATCGCCTGGCTGCTGGTCAAGGCGACCTACCGGCTGCGCTGCGAAGGTCTCGAAAATATCCCCGAAGAAGGCGCGGCGGTGCTGGTGCCCAATCATCCCAGTTTCGTCGATGCGGTCATCCTCATGGGCGCGGTGCGGCGGCCGATCCGCTTCGTCATGGATCATCAGGTGTTCAAGACGCCCCTGCTCGGTTTCATCTTCCGCCACGGCCACGCCATCCCCATCGCCCCGGCCAAGGAAGACCCGGCCATGATGGAGCAGGCTTTCGCCACCATCTCGCAGGCTTTGCAAGACGGCCACCTGATCGGCATCTTCCCGGAAGGCGGCGTCACCCGCGACGGCGAACTGCAAACCTTCCGCCCCGGTATCAGCCGCATCCTCGCCGCCGACCCGGTGCCGGTCATCCCGATGGCGCTGCGCGGCCTGTGGGGCAGCTTCTTCTCGCGCATCGAAGGGCGGGCCATGAAACACCCCTTCCGCCGCGGTTTTTTCAGCCCGATTGAACTCTGCGTCGGCCCGCCCATAGCCCCCGCCGACGCAACGCCAGCGGCGCTGCAAGCGCGGGTCGCCGAATTGCGCGGCGAGCGGAAATAGTCGGCTATCATCGGCCCGCCTTCTCCAACTTGCCGCCATGCCCTTTCATCCGGCGCGCCGGCTAGCCCCCGGCTCGCGCCCTCGCCATGCATACCGTTGAAATCGTCCTCCTCGTGCTGATGCTCGGTGCGGTGACCGGCATCGTCGCCCGCTATCTGCCCGCCATTCCCCTGCCGCTGATCCAGATTGCCATGGGCGCGCTGCTGTCCTGGCCGCAACGGGGTCTGCACATCGCTTTTGATCCCGATCTGTTCCTCTTGCTGTTCATTCCGCCGCTGCTGTTCGCCGATGGCTGGCGCATCCCGAAGCGCGAATTTTTCGCCCTCTGGCGGCCCGTGCTGCGGCTGGCGCTGGGACTGGTGCTGTTTACCGTACTCGGCTTGGGTTTCCTGATTCACTGGCTGATTCCGGCCATGCCGCTGCCGGTGGCCTTCGCTCTGGCCGCCGTGGTTTCGCCGACCGACGCCGTGGCGGTGTCGGCGATCACGCGCAATCTGGGGATGCCGGGCAAAACCATGCGCGTCCTCGAAGGCGAGTCGCTGCTCAATGACGCCTCCGGTCTGGTCGCGCTCAAATTCGCGGTAGCGGCGACGGTCACCGGCGCTTTCTCGTGGCATGGCGCAGTCGTTGATTTTTTGTGGATCGCGCTGGCCGGGCTGGCCGTCGGCGCGCTGCTCGGCTGGGGCTACGCCGGGCTGCGCGAGCGGGTGACGCGGCGGCTCGGCGATGTCGCCGCCACCCAGATGGTCGTGCTGATGGTGCTGCTGCCCTTCGCCGCCTACCTGCTGGGCGACGGCATCGGCGCTTCCGGCATCCTGGCGGCGGTGGCGGCGGGCGTCACCACCAATTTCGCCGATCTTGGCCGCGGCGATTTCATCGGTGAGCGCCTGCAATCGGAAAGCACCTGGTCGATGATCGAATCGGCCTTCAACGGCGCGGTGTTCCTGCTGCTCGGCCTGCAACTGCCTTCCATCATCGTTACCGCGCTGGCCGCCGGGCTGGGGCCGTGGCGGCTGGCCGCTTACGCGGCGGCGCTGTCCGGCGCGCTGCTGGCGCTGCGCTGGCTGTGGCTGATTCTCAGTTTGCAGGGCCGCCGTTTGCGCGCCCTCGTCACCGTCTCCTTGACCGGCGATTCGCCGCATCAGGACGCCCCTGAGCAAATGGCCCGCCAGCGCCGGGTGGCCTGGCTCTTGAGCGGCATCGGCGCTCTGGCCGGCATTCGCGGCGCGGTGACGCTGGCTGGCGCGCTTTCCATTCCCTTGCTGGCAGGCGGCGGGCGGCCCTTCCCGGAACGGGATTTGCTGATTTTTCTCGCCGCCGGGACGATTCTGTTTACGCTGATCGCTGGCAGCGTCGGCCTGCCCATCCTGCTCAGGCGTCTGCCGCAAGCAAGCGAGTTGCCGGAAGAACGCGAAGAACGGCAGGCGCGGCTGAACGCCTGCCGCGCCGCCGTCAGCGGCATGATGCTGACGGAAGAAGAAAGCGCCGCCGCCGACCAGCAATGGCTGGCGCAATACCAGGAAGCGGCGGGCCGCCTGATGCAGGATTACCGCAAGCGCATCGACCTGCTCGACGACAGCGAGGCGGTACCGCCCGAAATCGAGGCGCAAGCGCCCGAACCGCTGCGCCAGCGCCGCCTGCGTTACATCGTGCAACTGGAACTGCAACTGAAATGCCTGCACATCGAGCGCGCGACGATGTATGCCGAACGCCAGGCCGAAAAAATCAATGATGAAACCCTGCGCCATCTGGTCAACGAAATCGACCTCGCCGAAGTCTCCCTGCAACGACGCCTGGCCGTGGCCCAGCGCACGCTGGCGAAAATGCGCCGCGCCGCGGGCGACCGTCCGGCGATCTAAGGATTGAAGAGAAAGTATGGGTATGGCTTGTTGCCAGAAACTCATCCCCACCCAATCCTCCCCCTTGAAGGGGAGGGCTTCGCGGTTTTCTCCTTCCCCTTCAAGGTGTACAGACCGGCCACATCGTTGACACCTGTTCGGGGACATGATGGACACCTTATGGTAGGCATTTTGTTCGGAGAACGAGATGCCGTGGCAAGTGAGGTCTGTGATGGAGATGAGGA
>JAITMS010000097.1 GCA_031277255.1 Azonexus sp. | reverse complement strand
TCGGCGGCGGCCGCGGCGGCGGCGACCAAGGCGGGCTTCGGCCATGTTTATAACGTGCTCGAAGGCTTTGAGGGCGATCTCGATAACACGCAGCAGCGCGGCGGCAGCGGCGGCTGGCGTCACCATGATTTGCCCTGGGTTCAGGATTGAAGGCCGGGCTGGATGGCGAACATGAACCAGCCGCTTGCCCCGCCTCTGCAACCCGGCCTGTGGGGGCTGAGTCCGGCGGCCTTGCGGGTCATTGAAATCAGCAGGCAGCATCTGCAACCCGACCGCTGGCAACTGAGTCCGGTGATTCGGGAACTGCATGACATCCGCGACGAATGGCGCAAGTCCCATCGTCGGCTGCGCGGTTTCGGCGGGCGTGAGTTCCCGTCGCGCGAGGCGTTGCGCGGCATTGTCTCGGCGCTGACCGGGGCGCTGTTTCCGATGCGGCTTGGCCCCGCCGACCTGCGCCATGAAGATGAGGACGCTTACATCGCCGATACGCTGGATAGCGCGTTGAATGGCCTGCATACCCAGATCCATCTGGAACTGGCCTACCGCTCGCGGCGCGAGGGCGGCAATTTTACCGCTGGCGCCGATGACATCGTGCGCCGCTTTGCCGCCGAACTGCCGGAGATCCGGCGCAAACTCGACTGTGATGAAGAAGCGGCCTATCTCGGCGACCCGGCGGCGCGCAGCGTGGATGAAGTGCTGCTCTGCTATCCAGGCGTTCTGGCGGTGATTTCGCACCGCATCGCGCATCAGCTTCACCAGTTGGGCGCGCCGCTGGTGGCGCGCATCATCGCCGAGATTGCCCACAGCGACACCGGCATCGACATTCATCCGGGGGCGCGGATCGGCAATGGGTTTTTCATCGACCACGGCACCGGCGTCGTTATCGGCGAGACGGCGGTGATCGGCAATCGCGTGCGTATCTACCAGGCCGTTACGCTCGGCGCCAGACATTTTCCTGCCGAAGCCGATGGCGCGCTGGCCAAGGGTCTGCCGCGTCATCCCATCGTCGAGGATGATGTGGTGATCTACGCTGGCGCGACCTTGCTCGGCCGCATCACCATCGGCAAGGGCGCGACCATCGGCGGCAATGTCTGGGTGACGCGCGACGTGGCGGCGGGCAGCGTCATCACGCAGGCCAATCTGCAAAAGGGGGATGGGCGCGAATAACTGAATGCACGATCTGTTTTTCTTTCAAAATCAACCTCACAGGAGTTTCTTGCAATGGCTCAGAATCAATCCGCGCCACTCGCGCTCGGCGATGTCGCCGCCCGTCAGTTGGCCAATTCAACCAAGACGGTTCCCCAACTCCCGACCATCACGCCGCGCTGGCTGACGCACTTTTTGCAGTGGCTGCCGGTCGAAGCGGGCATTTATCGCGTCAACCAGGTCAGGAATCCGGGACAGATCAACATCGCCTGCACGCAGAAAGACAAGGTCGATGAACTGCCGGTGACTTTCGTCGATTACGAAGAAAACCCGCGCGAGTATTTTCTCAACGCCGTGACCACGGTGCTCGACGTGCATACCCGCGTCGCCGATCTGTACAGCAGCCCGCACGACCAGATCCGCGAACAGTTGCGCCTGACCATCGAGACGATCAAGGAGCATCAGGAAAGCCAACTCATCAACAACGAAGATTACGGCCTGCTCGCCAATGTCGATGCCGCGCAACGCTTTCCGACCCTGACCGGCGCGCCGACGCCGGACGATCTCGATGATTTGCTGTCGCGGGTGTGGAAGGAACCGGCTTTTTTCCTCGCCCATCCGCTGGCGATTGCCGCCTTTGGCCGCGAATGCACGCGCCGTGGCGTGCCGCCGCCGACCGCCAGCCTGTTCGGTTCGCAATTTCTGACCTGGCGCGGCGTGCCGCTGGTGCCGTCGGACAAGGTGCCGGTCGTCGAGGGCAAGACGCATGTTTTGCTGCTGCGCGTCGGCGAACAGCGTCAGGGCGTGGTCGGTCTGTTCCAGCCCGGCGTCGCGGGCGAACAGGGGCCGGGGCTGTCGGTGCGCTTCATGGGTATTGACCGCAACGCCATCGCCTCCTACCTGATTTCGCTGTATTGCTCGCTCGCCGTGCTGACGCCAGATGCGTTGGCGGTTCTCGATGACGTTGAGGTTGACAAGTACCATGACTACCCGGACACCTACAAATAATCTGCCGGACGAAGCGACCTTGGCGCAGTTGGCGACGGCGATGTTCCAGCAATTTTCCGGCAACGCCGCGCCGCCGCACGCCGCCGCGCCATTTTCGCCGGAGCATCCGGTGGCCCATACCGGCATTCCGGTGGGGACGCCGGTGACGATCACGGCGGCCAACGCCACGCTGCCCGCCGAGCAGATGCCGTCCGCGCCCTCGTTTTATTTTCTTGAGACGGGCATCCCGCGCCGTCCGGCGGCTGCTGCGCCGTTTGAGCTTCCCTCGCCTGAAGCCGCGCAGCTTTTCCTTGATGCGCTGAATGTGCCGCTGCCTGATGCCGCGCCGCGTCATCAGACGCTGGCGCAACCGGGCCAGCGGTTCTACTTCGCCGAACACGATGCCCGCGCCGCGCCGCTGCCCGCCTTGCCGCAACTCGATCCCATCGGCGTGCGCCGTGACTTTCCGATCCTGGCCGAAAAGGTCAATGGCAAGCCGCTGATCTGGTTCGACAATGCCGCGACCACGCACAAGCCGCAAGCGGTGATCGACCGCATCGCCTGGTTTTACGCCCACGAAAATTCCAACATCCACCGCGCCGCCCACGCGCTGGCGGCGCGCGCCACCGATGCCTACGAAGCGGCGCGGGAAAAAGTCCGTCGTTTTCTTGGCGCGGCGCAGATCGAGGAAATCATCTTCGTGCGCGGCACGACCGAGGCGATCAATTTTGTCGCCAACACCTGGGGCGAACAGCACATCGCCGCCGGTGACGAAATCCTCCTGTCCCATCTCGAACATCACGCCAACATCGTGCCCTGGCAAATGCTGGCGCAGCGCAAGGGCGCAAAGATCAAGGTGATTCCGGTCGATGACAGCGGCCAGTTGCGTCTCGACGCCTTGCCGGGTTTGCTGAATGAACGCACCAAACTCGTCGCGCTGACGCAGGTATCAAATGCGCTGGGCACGGTGACGCCGGTGCCGGAAGTCATCGCCCTGGCGCACGCGGCGGGCGCCAAAGTGCTGGTCGATGGCGCCCAGGCGGTGTCGCACCTGCGCGTCAGCGTGCAGGCGCTCGACGCCGATTTTTATGTCTTCTCCGGCCACAAGGTGTTCGGCCCGACCGGCATCGGCGTGGTGTACGGCAAGCGCGCGATTCTCGAAACGCTGCCGCCCTGGGAAGGCGGCGGCAACATGATCGCCGATGTCACCTTTGAACACACCGAATATCAGGGCGTGCCGCAACGCTTCGAAGCAGGCACCGGCAACATTGCCGACGCCGTTGGCCTCGGCGCGGCGATTGATTATGTCGAGAAGATCGGCATCGAGAACATCGCCGCCTATGAACACTGGCTGCTCGACTACGCGACCGGCCGCCTGCGCGAAATTCCCGGCCTGCGCCTGATCGGCACCGCCGCCCACAAAGCCAGCGTCGCTTCCTTTGTCATCGACGGTTATACGACGGTGCAAATCGGCGACGCGCTCAGCAAAGAGGGCATCGCCGTGCGCTCCGGCCACCACTGCGCCCAGCCGATTCTGCGGCGCTTCGGCCTGGAAGCGACGGTGCGCCCGTCATTGGCGTTCTACAACACCTGCGGGGAGGTCGATCACATGATCGCCACACTGCACAAGCTGGTGCGGCGGGGTAGTGGTGTTTGAAGGCGTAGCGCGATTTTCGTTCAAATGCTTACACCCCCCGTTCGGGCTGAGCTTGTCGAAGCCCGCTCTCCGCACCGCCCTTCGACAGGCTCAGGGCGAACGGGCCGGGGGTAGGCGATGTCAATAATGCTCTAGCCGGGCTGACCCGCCGCAAAACTGAACGCGTCGGCGAAGAAGGCTTCTTCCGGCAAGGCGCAGCGGCCCGTCAGGTCGGCTTTGGCGGCGTCGATCATGGCCGGCGCGCCGCAGGCGTAGACTTCGTGCGCCGAGAGATCGGGGAAATCGGTCATCACCGCTTGGTGAACGAGGCCAGTGCGGCCTGACCAGGCGTCGCTGGCGAGCGGCTCGGACAAGACCGGGACGTAACGGAGCCACGGATGGTCGGCGGCCCACTGGCGGGGGCGTTCGTCCAGGTAAAGACCGGCGCGGTTTCTGGCGCCCCAATAAAGGGTCATGGGCCTTGCGCTGCCTGCGGCGATGGCCTGTTCGACAATCGCCTTGAGCGGCGCGAAGCCGGTGCCGCCGGCGAGCAGGATGATTGGTTTGGCGGCGTCTTGACGCAGGTAAAAGCTGCCGAGCGGGCCGTTGATGCGCAGCATGTCGCGCGGTTTCAGGGTCGTAAACACCTGTTCGGTGAACAGACCGCCGGGGATGTGGCGGATGTGCAGTTGCAGGAGGGCGTTGTCGTCCGGCGCATTAGCCAGCGAAAAGCTGCGTCTGCCGCCGTCCTTGAGCAGAATGTCGATGTACTGACCGGCGCGGAACAAAAAACGTTCGCTGGCCGGTAAGCGCAGATGCAGTTCGATGACATCGGGGGCCAGGCGGGTCAGTTTTTCGATCCGCGCGGGCAGGGTTTTGACCGGAATATCGTCAGCCACCGTCATCTGTTTACTTTCGATGACCAGATCGGAGAGCGCCGTGGCGCAGCAGTAGAGGGCCAGACCGGCGGCCTTGTCGTCTTCCGTCAGGCGGTGCGCCTCGGCCCGGCCATAGTCGACGCGACCGGCCAATACTTTGCCCTTGCAGACGCCGCAGCCGCCATTGCGGCAGCCGTGAGGCAGCGTCAGGCCGTGACGGGCGGCGGCGTCGAGCAGGCTTTCGCCCGCTTCGGCGGTAAATTGGCGGCCACTCGGCTCGACGGTAATCTGGTAGCTCATCGGTTCCCCCGGTTCCACTGCGCCGTCGGCTACAATGCCGCCGTGCAAAAAATCCTGATTGTCGGCAGCGGGGACATTGCCCGCCGCATTTTATTCCGCCTGCATGGCCCTTGCCGCGCTGGCCGTTACCGCATTTACGCCCTGCTCCGCGAGCCGGAGACAGCGGCTTTCTGGCGTCGCGCCGGGGCGATTCCGCTCGTTGGCGACCTCGACGACCGGGCCAGCTTGCGCCGCCTGGCCGGGCTGGCCGATCAGGTGCTGCATCTTGCCCCGCCGCCCGGCACGGGCCAGCAGGACAGCCGGACGCGCCATCTCCTGAGCGCCCTGAGCGCGGGCGGCAGTTTACCACGGCGGCTCGTTTACGTGAGCACGACAGGGATTTACGGCGATTGCGCCGGGGCGTGGATTGATGAGACGCGCCGCTGCCGCCCGGAGAGCGTCCGCGCCATCCGCCGGGTCGATGCCGAACGCCGCCTGCGCGAGTGGGGACGAAAGGGCGGGCGGCGCGGCGTTTGCGTCAGCATCCTCCGCGCCCCCGGCATCTACGCCGCCGACCGGCTGCCGCTTGAGCGTCTGCGCCAGGGACTGCCGGTTCTGACCGCGGACGAGGATGTCTACAGCAACCATATCCACGCCGACGATCTCGCTGCCGCCTGCCTCGCCGCGCTGCGCCACGGGCGGGCCAACCGGGTCTATAACGCGGTCGATGACTCGGATTTACGGATGGCCGATTATTTCGACTGTGTCGCCGACGCCTCTGCCCTGCCGCGCCCGCCGCGCCTGTCCCGGAACGCGGCGGCGGCCCGTCTGTCGCCGCTGCAATGGTCGTTCATGCGCGAATCGCGGCGGATTATGAACCGCCGCCTCAAACGGGAACTGAAATTGCGCCTCGCCTACCCGACCGTCGCGGTCGGCATCGCTAAGGCCGCCGCTGGGAGAAATTCATGCTCGTCGTAAAAGCCCTGCATCTGTGGATGGTCATTTCGTGGTTCGCCGGTCTGTTTTATCTGCCGCGCATTTTCGTCAATCTGGCGATGGCGCCCGCCGACAGCGCCGCCGAGCGCGAGCGGCTGCTCTTGATGGCGGGCAAGCTGTACAAATTCATGACGCCGCTCGGCATTCTGTCCGTCGTCTCAGGCCTCTGGCTGTGGCTGGGCTATGGTTTCGCCGGCGGCTGGCTGCACGCCAAGCTCGTTCTGGTTGCCGCGCTGCTCGTCTATCACGGGCATTGCGGCCGTCTGCTGGCCGATTTCCGCGCTGGCCGCAACCGTCGCTCGCACGTCTGGTTCCGTTTTTACAATGAACTGCCGGTCGTGGTCTTGCTGGTGGTGCTGTTTCTCGTTGTCCTCAAACCGTTTTGAAGATGAATCCGTATTTCGCCACCTGCCCGCGCGGCCTTGAAGACCTGCTGCTTGAGGAATTGCGCGGCGTCGGCGGCGGCGCGCTGCAAACCACGTCCGGCGGCGTCTTTTTCACCGGCGACTGGCGCGTCTGTTATCGCGCCAATCTCGAATCGCGGCTGGCGACGCGGATTCTCTGGCGGATCGTCAGCGTCCCTTACGCCAGCGCCGACGATATTTACCACCTGGCCCGCCGCCAGCCGTGGCCCGACCATTTTGCCGTGACGCGGACGCTGCGCGTGGTGACGACGGCGATCAAATGCCCCTTGAAGTCGCTCGATTTCGTCACCCTGCGCGTCAAGGACGCTGTCTGCGACCGCTTCCGCGAAGATTGCGGCGAGCGGCCCAATATCGACACACGCCACCCGGATATCGGCATTCATGTCTTTTTGAGCGAGCGGGAGTGCACGCTTTATCTCGACACCTCCGGCCAGCCGCTGTGGCAGCGCGGTTTGCGCCGGGAGAGCGTAGACGCGCCGCTGAAGGAAAACCTCGCCGCCGGGATTTTGCAAATGACCGGCTGGCGGCCCGGCCAGCCCTTGCTTGACCCGATGTGCGGCAGCGGCACTTTTCTCCTTGAAGCGGCGCAAATGGCGCTCGACCGCGCCCCCGGCCTCAATCGCGGCTTTGCCTTTGCCCTGCTGAAAAACTTTGCGGCAGAAACCTGGGCCGCTCTCTGCGCCGCTGCCGAGGCGCGGGTCAAAGCCGTCCAGCCGCTGGCCATTTACGGTTACGACATCGACCAGCAGGCGCTGCGGGCAAGTCGGCGCAATGTGCGGGAAGCCGGATTGGGCGGCGCGGTGACGGTCGAACACGGCGATCTGCTGGCCATCCAGCCGCCAGTCGGAGACGGCATTTTGCTCGCCAACCCACCCTATGGCGAGCGCCTTGGCCAACTCGACCAGCTCGCCGCCTTCTATCCCCGCCTCGGCACGGCGCTGAAACGCCACTGGGCGGGCTGGAACTGCTTTTTCTTCACCGCCGACCGGCGTCTGCCCAAGCTGCTTGGCTTGCAGCCCAGCCGCAAAACGCCGCTGTTCAACGGCCCGCTCGATTGCCGTTTGTTTGAAATTCGCATGGTCGCAGGCAGCAACCGACGACACTGAACCTGCCCAGCCCTATACTGGCGGGCGCAGCAAGCCGTTTGATCCTGGTCAGCACATCGCTCAGAAAGCTGTGCGACCATCCCGGTCTTTCACCCAAACAGTCGAGGAGAAAATACATGTCCGTCCAAGCCCTCTACCAGCAGAAGCGGGTATCCGCCGCCGATGCCATCCGTCATCTCCGAAACGGCGACACCATCGTCATCCCCTCCGGCGTCGCCGAACCGCCCGCCTTGCTGACCGCCCTCTCCGAGGCGCGCCGCGATTTTCGCGGCATCCAGGTGTCGCAGATCGTGCCGATCAAAAAATTTGACTACATGGATCTCGAAACCGCCGAAAACGTCCGCCATACCGCCTATTTCTTCGGCGGCTGCACCCGTCCGGGCGGCCAGGCTGGCGTGTACGATTACTACCCCAGCAATTTTTCCGAAATGCCCGAACTGTTCCGCCGCGAACTGTTCCCATCCGATGTCTTTTTCGCGCTCGTTTCGCCGATGGACAAGCATGGCTATTTTTCGACCTCGCTCGGCACCGATTACGCGCTGGCGGCGGTCAAGCGGGCGCGCGCCGTGGTCCTCGAAGTCAATCCCAACGTGCCTTTCGCCTACGGTAACTGCCATATCCACATTTCGCAGGTGACCGCGCTGTGCGAAAGCGGGGAGCCGGTGACCGAGGTCGGCCTGCCCAAGATCGGCCCGGTGCAGGAGGCCATCGGCAAGTACGTGGCCGACATGATCCCCGACGGCGCCACCTTGCAGATCGGCTACGGCAGCATCCCCGACGCCGTGGTCATGCAACTGACCAACAAACATGACCTCGGCATCCACACCGAAATGATCGGCGACGGCATCATGTCCCTGGTCGAAGCGGGCGTCGTCACCAACCGCAAGAAGAACTATTACCCGGGCAAGATGCTGGCGACCTTCGCCCTCGGCTCGAAGAAACTGTATGAGTTCATGGATCGCAACCCGGCGCTCGAAATGCACCCGGTCGATTTCACCAACGACCCGGCGCTGGCGGGCCAGAACGACAATCTGCACGCCATCAACGCCACGCTGGAGATCGACTTTCTCGGCCAGTGCGGTTCCGAGAGCATCGGCGCTGCGCCCTACTCCGGCACCGGCGGGCAGTCCGATTTCGTCCGCGCCGCCAATCGCTCCAAGGGCGGCAAAGCCTTCATCGTGCTGCCATCGACAGCCAAGAACGACAGTATTTCCCGCATCGTGCCGACGCTCAAACCGGGGACGCACGTCACCACCAGCAAAAACGACATCAACTATGTCGTCACCGAATACGGCGTCGCCCAGTTGCGCGGCAAAACCGCCAAGCAACGCTGCGAAGCCCTGATCGGCATCGCCCACCCGGATTTCCGCAGCGAATTGCGCGAGGCCGCCAAGAAGATGCATCTGCTCTGAGCTTCGGGGTTCTGAAGACAGAGGACGGAAGACAGAAGACAGAGGGGTTGTCTGTTTTCTGTAGTCTGCCCTCTGTCCTCTGACAGCAGTTACCTTTACTTACAATCGGCGGCAACTTCTTTCGGCTTTCTCAAGTCTACAATGCTTGTGTACTCGGCATTTTTTCGGAGGATGCCATGAAGAAAGCAGTCAAAATCCTGACGACCGCGCTCTGCCTCGTCGCCATCACCGCCATCAGCATCGACGAAGCCAGCGCCCGCCGCTGGCATCGAGGCGGCCCCAGAGTCAGTATCGGCATCGGCTTTGGCGCCGGCTACTGGGGCGGCGGTTATTACGGCAATTACTACCGCGGTTATTACCCGTGGGGCGGTTATTTCTCCCCGTGGTGGGCGACGCCAGTCGTCTCGCCGGTCGTCGTCACCCAGCCTCAGCCCGCGCCGGTTTACATCCAGCAGACGCCGCCAGCCGCCGCCAGCGCCGCGCCGGTCGAAGCGGTCTGGTATTACTGCCGCGACCCGGCGGGCTATTACCCTTATGTCAGCGAATGCCAGGGCAACTGGCTCAAAGTTCTGCCGCAATAGGAGATCCGCCATGACCGCCGTACCCTCCCGTATTGCTCTCCTGGCCTTGCTGGCCGCCGTTGGCGGCTGCGCCGTGACGCCAACCGGCCCCAGCGTCACCACCCTGCCCGGCAGCGGCATGAGCCTGGAGCAGTTCAACCATGACGAGATGTTTTGCCGCCAGTACGCTCTCAACATGATCGGCGGTCGTTCCGCCAGCAATGCCGCTCAGGAATCTGCCGCTACCAGCGCCGCCGTCGGCACCGTGGTTGGCGCGCTGGCTGGCGCGGCTCTCGGCGGTGACAGCCGGGGCGCGGCCATTGGTGCTGGCAGCGGCCTGCTCTTTGGCAGCCTGATGGGCAGCGACAGCGGACGCGCGTCGAGCTATGAGACGCAACGCCAATACGACAACGCCTACATCCAGTGCATGTACGCCAAGGGCCATCAGGTTCCGGTGTCCGGCAGATTCTCCTACCAACGCCCGGCGCCCGCGCCGCGACCGGCAACGGACCCATCGCCGCCGGTACAGGCAAGCGAAGCCGGTATTCCGCCACCGCCGCCAGGCACTCCCCCAGCGCCGCCGCCACCGCGCTGAAACTGGCCGAACAAGGGCGCTCTGTTACGAGCGCCCTTGTTGTTTATATCGCCGCCGAAAAATCAAAGCCCCGCCGCCTCTGCCTGCTGGTCGGCCCAGTAGCTTGAGCGCACCAGCGGCGCGCAGGCGGCGGCGGTGAAGCCCATCTTTTTGGCCGCGCTTTCGTACATCCTGAAAATATCAGGATGAACATAGCGCGCGACCGGCAGGTGATGGCCGGAGGGCGCGAGGTACTGGCCGATGGTCAGCATGTCGACGTCGTGAGCGCGCAGGTCGCGCATGACATCGAGAATTTCTTCGTCGGTTTCGCCCAAGCCGACCATCAGGCCGGATTTGGTCGAAATTTGCGGGTAACGCGCCTTGAATTGCCTGAGAAATGCCAGCGAGTGAGCATAGTCGGCGCCGGGGCGGGCCTGTTTGTACAGGCGCGGCACGGTTTCGAGATTGTGGTTGAGCACGTCGGGCAGGGCTTGGCCGAGGATGTCGAGGGCGGCAGCCATGCGACCGCGAAAATCGGGGACGAGGGTTTCGATGGTGGTCGCGGGCGACAAGGCGCGGACATGGCGGATGACCTCGACGAAATGCGCCGCGCCGCCGTCGCGCAGGTCGTCCCGATCAACGCTGGTCACCACGACGTAGCGCAGTTGCAGCGCGGCGACTGATTCTGCCAGTTGGCGCGGCTCGTCCGGGTTGGGCGGCAGCGGCTGGCCGTGGCCGACATCGCAGAAGGGACAGCGGCGGGTGCAGATGTCGCCGAGGATCATAAAGGTCGCCGTGCCGCGGCCAAAACATTCGCCGATATTGGGGCAGGCGGCTTCTTCGCAGACGGTGTGGAGCTTCTTTTCGCGCAGCAGCGTCTTGATCTGACCAAAGCGACCGGCGCTGTTACCGGCTTTGACACGAATCCACTCCGGTTTCTTGAGCGGTTCGGCAACGGGAACGATCTTGATCGGAATTCGCGCCGTCTTCTGTTCGCCTTTTTGCTTGATGTTTTTTTCAGCCATGTTGTCGATCCAGTTGCCGCAAGAGATGCCGCGCCAGCCGCTGGCCCGCTTCTCCGGCGGTCAGCGGAATGGCGAAATCGCGGGTTTGCGTCACCGGCAGGCCGGGATAGCCGCAGGGATTGATCGCCGCGAACGGCGTCAGATCCATATCGACATTGAGGGCGACGCCGTGGTAGGAGCAGCCGTGGCGAATGCGCAGGCCGAGGGCGGCGATTTTCGCGCCGCCGACATAAACGCCGGGCGCTTTGGCCTGCCGTTCGGCAGCAAGGCCATATTCGGCGAGGAGGTCGATGACGGCCTGTTCAATGAGGCTGACCAGTTGGCGCGCTTTCAGTTGGCGGCGGGCGAGATCAAGCAGGAGGTAGATCACGGCCTGGCCGGGGCCGTGATAAGTGACCTGGCCGCCGCGATCAATCTTGACCACCGGGATGCCGACATCGCGCAGGATGTGTTCCGCCTTGCCCGCCTGTCCCAGCGTGTAGACCGGCGGATGCTCGACGATCCACAGTTCGTCCGCCGTATCCGCCGCGCGCCCGGCGGTGAAATCCTGCATCGCGGCATAGGTCGGCAGATAGTCGACCCGGCCCAGAGGCTTGACCCGCGTCATCGCTCAGAGCACAACCTTGACCAGCGGATGCGCCGTCAAATCCCGGTACAGGGCGTCGAGCTGCGGCTTCGAGGTGGCGCGCACGGTGCAGGTCAGGGAGAGGTAATTGCCTTGGGCGCTGGCCCGCGTTTCCATCGTCGCCCCGTCGAAATCCGGCGCATGGCGGCGGACGATGGCGAGTACGCCCGCTGCCAGATCATCGTGCGCCCGGCCCATGATTTTCAAGGGAAAGGCGCAGGGAAATTCGAGCAGGCTGTCCTGGCTGGCCGTCATCTTCAGTCAAACCAGAGCTTCGCCGTATCGACGGCCCGGCCAAACGCCCCGGCGAGCGGCACGCTTTCCAGCGCCTCTACCGGATACTCGCCGTAGGGCTTGCCGTCGACGCTGAACTTGAGCGTGGCGATGATCTGACCGGCCTCGACCGGCGCCATCAACCGCTGCTGCGGGGAAATTTCGGCCCTGACCTTGTCGCCCATGCCCTTCGGCACGGCCAGCGTCAGGTCGCTTCCCAGACCGGCCTTGATCTGGTTCTGCGCGCCCTTCCAGACGCGCAGTGAAGAAATCGCCTGGCCCTTGGTGTAGAGCGGCACCGCCTCATAAGACAGAAAGCCCCAGTTGAGCAGTTTCTGCGACTCGCTGATCCGGCCCGCTTCGGAATCCGCGCCGAGCAGCACCGACAACAAACGGCGCTGATCGCGCAAGGCCGAGGCAATCAAACAGTAACCCGCCGCTTCGGTATGGCCGGTTTTCATGCCATCGACCGTCGGGTCGAGCCGGAGCAGATCGTTGCGGTTCGCCTGCTTGATCTTGTTGTAGGTAAATTCCTTCATCGAGTAGTAACGGTGGTACTCCTCAGGAAAATCGCGGATCAGCGCCGCCGCCAGCAGCGACAAATCGCGGGCCGTGCTGGTGTGCTGCGGATCGGTCAGCCCGGTGGCGTTCTTGAAGCGGGTGTTCTTCATGCCCAGGCGTTCCGCCTCGCGGTTCATCTGCTGCGCGAAATTTTCCTCGCTGCCGGCGATGCCCTCGGCCAGAACAACGCAGGCATCGTTGCCGGACTGGACGATAGCGCCCTTGAGGAGATCATCCACCGGCACCTGATGACCGACCCGGACAAACATCTTGGAGCCGCCGGTACGCCAGGCTTTTTCCGATACCGGCAGGGTCTGGGAAAGACTCAGCGTCTTCTGGCGCAGCGCCTGAAAAGTCAGATAAGCCGTCATCAGCTTGGTCAGCGAAGCCGGATCGAGCGATTCGTCGGGTTTTTCCGCGCCGAGCACCTGACCGGAGCCGACTTCCAGCAACAGCCAGGATTTCGCCGTCAGCGTCGGCGGCACGGGTTGTGTCTGGGCCACTGCTGGCGCGGCCAATAACAGGGCGGAGAGAATAAAAAATATCTGGCGAAACAATGACATGTGATTTTTTGGCAAAGCGTTGGGGGGCGAGAATTATACCGCCGACGGCGTGACCGCTGGCGTCAGGGTGATGACAAGGCAGGGCCGGAGCATCAAATTTCCTGTAATTTCAAGACGGTACCGAGATAGTCTGGATTCCATGCGGCGGCCTTTCGTTTTTTGGGGAGGCTGATGGCGCGGGAGGTATCGGCGCGAAAGAGGTTGATCGCCGGGCGGCGCAGGAAAGAGAAGTTGAGCGCGGCGTTCCGCAAGCGGATAGGACTCGCATCCTCACCGAAGGTTACATCCAGACACCAATGCAAGGCATTCTCGATACCCCGGTGTGTGGGTACGGCATGGCGAATGCGCCGACTGTCGGCAGGCAAGGAACTGATGACGTAACGTTTCTCGGTTTCCATTTGGCCCGCGATGCTTCGCGTCGATTCGATCACGGCCACCGACGCAAGCTTCGGCCAGCGG
>JAITMS010000079.1 GCA_031277255.1 Azonexus sp. | reverse complement strand
CCAACCCGATGATGGTCAAGGCCATCAAGCAGTACAGCAACCAGGACCTCGAAGCCGTCTCGGATTACATCTCGCGCTTTCCGAGCAAGTAAACCGACCGCCTGCGGCGGCTCCCGCTCCTCCTTCGACAAGGCTCAGGACAGGCTCGACCCTTCTCCCGCTTGCGGGAGAGGGGCGGGCTGGCGGACAAGACCGATCCGCGCCGGTTTCAGACACTGACCACCCGGTTCTTGCCCGCCTCTTTGGCTTGGTACATGGCGCCGTCGGCGCGTTTGACGGCGCTGGCCTGGTCGTCGGCGGCGGTCAGTTCGGTGACGCCGGCGCTGAAGGTGATGAGCACTTTGTCGTTGTTGTGCATGAAGAATTTTTTGGTCAATTCGCGTTGCAGGCGGCGCAGCGCGGTGGCGCCGTCGGCGAGGCGGGTGTCCGGCAGGAGGATGACGAATTCCTCGCCGCCGTAACGGGCGACGGTGTCCTGCGGGCGCATGGTGTCGCGGCAGAGGCGGGCGAGGTGGATGAGCGCTTGGTCACCGGCGTCGTGGCCCATCGCGTCGTTGAGTTGCTTGAAGTTGTCGATGTCGAGGAGGGCGACGCAGAGCGGCGCCTGACGCCGGGCGGCGCGGGCGGCTTCTTTGGTGAACATTTCTTCCAGACCGCGCCGGTTGAGAACGCCGCTCAACTGGTCGTAACGAACCAGATCGCTGGTCGCTTCCAGTTCTTTTTCCAGTTGCCGGATGCGCGCTTCCGATTCTTCGACCCGGCGCTGGGTGGCGCGCAGTTCGTCGCGCGAGCGCAGCGCGTTGAGCTGGATGATGCGCGTTTCCCGCATGACGTCGTCGAGTACGTTTTCAAGCGCGGTGATGTCTTCGGCGGCGCTGATCCTGGCGGCGCAGGCGTCGATTTTATCGTGGTAGTCGGAGGTGGCGTCGGCAAAGTCGGCGAGGTGGTCGACAAAACCGGCCAGCATCTGTTTGATGGCGTCTCTGGCGTCGAGCAGGCTGGTTTTGAGCTGACTCTGCTTGAACAGGACTTCTTTCAGGCGCTGCTCGGCTTCGTCGATCGTTCGCTGCGACAGGGGCTTGCCGATCAGATCGCGGACGACTTCGATCTGGCCGTGCAGCCAGCGGTCGTCGACGACCAGTTCGGTCATGTTGTCGACCAGAAGGCGGAGGAGGCCGAGCAGGCTGGCGCGCAGTTCGGCCCGGTCTTCGGCCAGGAGTTCGAGCTTGAAGGCGAAACGCTTGAGGCGGGCGAGAAAATCCTCCAGTTGGAGATTGCTGCGGGCGCTGCGGATGTCGTTGGCGAGCGCCTTGGCGGCGCTGGACAGTTCCGGGCTTTCGACCAGTTGCGTGGCAATGGCTGTTTCCAGCGTAAAGGCGAACAACTGGCGCAGTTGCGGCAAGAGATTGTCTCTGGCGGCGGCGCTTGGCGGCGGCGCGGCGCTGGCGGCGGGTGTTTGTTCTTCTTCTTCGGCGGCGGCTTCATCCTCCCGTCCCTGGCCCCAGGCGCGCAGGAGGCCGGTCAGCCGGTTGTACAGGGTTTCCGGGTTGCTGCCGCTGCCGCTCAGGACGTGCTCAAGGGCTTCTCGCTTGCGGGCGGCAGTCAGGCCGTGGTGTCGGGTTTCCAGTCGTTTGAACAAGTCGCCGATCAGTTCCGCCCATTGCAGCTTCTGGGTTTCTGCCAGCGCCGTGATGAATTCGAGGAGATGCGCCTTGTAGCCATCCCAGTCGGCGTCCTTGACCGCTTCTTCCAACTGCCGCGCCAGGCGCAACTGGTCTGGCGACGATCTGGGCAGGCCGCTGTTCAGGCTGCGCAGCCACTTGCCGGGGAAAGCCTCGCTCTGCGGCGCTGTACCAGCGATTTGGTGATACAGGGCGAGGTAGTTGTCCGGCGTTGGCGGCACCCGCCGGGCAACCAGTTGGCGCAGCGTTTCGCGGGCGATTTCAAAGGGTTTGTTGGAGGTGTTCATGTGACATGGAGGCTCAGGCTATAATCCCGCCCCAATTTAGCCCCCGTAGCATGAAGGTCGTGCAGTTGATTTGTAATCATCAGGTAGCGGTTCGATTCCGTTCGGGGGCACCATCAGACTTCCGGCGCTGGCGTGTTGTTGCAGCCCAGCCGGGCCGATAGCTCGGCGGCGGCGGCGAGCATGGCTTTGGCGACCGGGCTGTCCCAATCGGCATCGGATTCGCCAATGGCGCCGACGGCGGTGATGCTGGCGACCATGCCGCCGCTGTGGTCGTAGACCGGCGCGCTGAAGCCGTTGATGCCGGGCGTCAAACTGCCGGTGGCGCGGGAAATGCCGTGCCTGCGGATGTCGGTCAGGGTTTTTTCCAGTTGGCGGCGGATGGTGGTGATCGGGGTCTGGCTTTTTTCCGCCGTCTCGCGCAATTCTTCATCAAGCAGTTTTTTCAGGAAGGGCGAGCGGTAAAAAGCGGCGAAAGCGCGGCCCGTCGCTGATTTCGACAGAGGCATCACGGTGCCGTGGCGCAAGGTGATGGTGACCGGCGAGCCGGCATCGACGATGCGGACGATGGTCGCGCCGCTACTGCCCCAGACGGCGAGGGCGACCGTTTCCTGAATTGCCTCGCACAGATTGTCGAGAATGGGGCCGGACAGCCGCACCGGATCAAGGCGTCCCAGGCCAGACAGACCGAGTTGCAGCGCGTAAGCGCCGAGGTCGTAACGGCCGCTGGCGGCTTCCTGCTCAACGATGCCGACGCGCAGAAAACTGACCATGTAACGATGGGCCTTGGCCGCCGACATCCCGGCGCCTTTGGCGATGTCGCGCAACATCATCGGGCGGTTGGTCGCCGCCAGGACATTGAGTAAACGAAAGCCAACCTCAATGGATTGGATGCCTTGGCGCTCGCCTGCCACTTTGCTGACCATGATCGTTCCGTTTTGGAAAAAACCACATTCTATGCATCTATGGCGCCTTTGGGCAGGCCGAATATAATGCGCCAAACCAATTCAGGGAGTTGATATGCGCGCGGTTCTGGTGGCAAACCCCAAGGGCGGGGCGGGAAAAACGACGCTGGCGACCAATCTGGCCGGCTATTTCGCCAACAACGGCATGACGACCAGCCTCTGCGATCTCGATCGCCAGCAGTCAGCCCTGCGCTGGATGGCCTTCCGCGATCCAGCCCTGCCGCCGGTTACGGGCTATTACGGCGGCAACCAGATTTCCCTCAGCCTACCGCGCGAGGCCAACTGGGTGGTGGTCGACGCGCCCGCCGGTCTGCAAGGCTACAAACTGAGCGATTACCTGCGGACGGTCGATAAGGTTCTCGTGCCGCTGGTGCCGTCTATTTTCGATATGGCGGCGACCGAGGATTTCCTCAACGCCATCCGCAACGAAATTCGCGGCCGACGCGGCAAGGTCGGCATCGTCGCCATGCGCGTCGACCCGCGCACACGGGCAGCGGGAATGCTGGAAGAATTCCTCAAGCACTTCGACATCCCCATCGTCGCCTACCTGCGCAATACCCAGAACTACGTCAATGTCGCCGCCGCCGGAGCGACCCTCTTCGACCCGCCGCGCGCCCGCCATAAACGCGACATCGAGCAATGGTCGCCGCTGATCGAATGGCTGAAGAAGTAGAGAAAATCTGCCCTTCCCCTTGACGACCCCAGGCTGTTTCTGGATAATGGTGGGTTCTGACGGACGCGGGGTGGAGCAGTTTGGCAGCTCGTCGGGCTCATAACCCGAAGGTCGCAGGTTCAAGTCCTGCCCCCGCAACCAGGCAAGAACTTCCCTGAATGCAGAAATTGACGAGAAGCTCTTGACGCCTGAGGAAAGGCGCTTCATAATTCCGCTTCTGTCGTCGGCGCGTTGGCCCCGATGGCAACTGTAGTTCTTTAACAATTTGGACGACTGATAGGTGTGGGTGTTTTGGTGCTGAGCGGCGAGAGCTGCGGAGTATTGAAGCATCTGCACTGGTTAGATAGGTAGAGGAATCTACTGTCAGTGTATATGCGAGTTTGTTGGATTGAACTGAAGAGTTTGATCCTGGCTCAGATTGAACGCTGGCGGCA
>JAITMS010000077.1 GCA_031277255.1 Azonexus sp. | reverse complement strand
CAACGTCCGCGCAATACGCTCTCCCACGGGGTACATCTCTGCCCTCCAGAGGGAATACAGGCTACGGACATCTTCCCGAAAACATCTTCCAAACTACATGAAAAAGAAGATACAAGGGGCTGGGGGAGAGGGCGGCGTTCCGCTTGGCGGCGGCGGTAACGGATACGCCGCTGGCCCTCTCCCGGCCTTCGGCCACCCTCTCCCGCAAGCGGGCGAGGGGAAAAGCGTAAGCACTTGAAGCAAAACCGCGCTAATCGCCCCTTGCCGCCGTCTGCCGCAGCAATTTCTCCTGATCCTTCACCGGCAGCCTGGCAAAGAGAAGAATCAACTGCGCCAGCCGGTCATCTTCGGCGTAAAAGTACGCCAGCGGCACATCAAGCGCCCTGGCAAGATTCGCCAGCGTCACCACGTCCGCCTCGTGCACGCCCTGCTCGTACCGGTTAACGCGCGTGCTGGCGACAAACTCATCAATCCCCGCCGCAATCCCCAGATTCTTCTGCGACAACCCGGCTGCCCGCCTTGCCTCCCGCAGGCGGCGGCAAAAAATCGTTGGCGAACGGTCTTTGGGCGGCGGCATCGTAGCTCTTTCCAGAGCTACGAGAGTCGTAGTTTTGGCTTGACTTGGATACTACGTTTGTCGTAGTGTCACAGCAGATAAAAATAACTGAACACGCCTATGGATTCAGGGGGATTTGCGCAGGCGTTCTGGATTTTCGCCCCGCTCGTCATGCCAACGCATTGTGCTAGAATCGAGGCAATTAATTGTCAACCTTCTCATCAGTCATGTGATGCGTCGCCCTTTGAAAAAGCACATCCATGTTTCTCATCGGTATGGTGAGGAAGAAAATCAAGCGAGCATCGCCTCCTTTTCGTGAACGCAGGAACGGCAAGAGACATGACAAATTATTCCTTGGTATTGACGGGGGCGGTACTGCCCGGTTTTGCGCCCGCCGCTGTGTGGCCCAAACTGGCGGTTATCGTTCGCATGGAGCCGGAAAAACTGGCGAAACTTCTTGAGCGTGCGCCAAGGGTCGTCAAACAGCTTGACGATTTGGTCAAGCTGAAAGCCATGCAGGCGCGCATTGCCGAAACCGGCGCCGAAACCGAAATTTATCCGCCAGACGCCCGTCCCGCCTTGATGATCCTGATCGATGGCAAGCCGCGCGGCCCTGTTCCGTGTGCGATGGTCGAGCAACGGATCAAAGAGGGCCAGTGGCCGGATTCGATTCAGGTGGCTGTAGACGGCGGCGATAGATGGCAGTCGTACCGCGCACTGGCGACAAGCCGGGGCGAAAAGCTGCCACCGCCTGCCATGCCAGCGCCGCGTCCGCCAGTGGATAACCCATACCGCCCACCCGCTGCAAGGCTGGAGGTCATAGCGAATGTCGACGCTGATTGGGATGTTCTGCCTGCGGGCAACGCCATTCATGCCGGGTTTTGGCGACGCTTTGCCGCCTCGATGGTTGATGGCCTGTTCTTGTACATCCTGTTTGTTCTATTTGTTGTCCTTGTCTTAAAAGGGCCTGCCCCGGAATCGGCGGACGCTGCGGGTCTGTGGGGGGTCGCCATTTCAGGGCTGTATTTCGTCTTGCTGGAAAGTTCTGCCTGGCAAGCCACGCTTGGCAAACGCGCAATGGGCATCAAGGTGGTGAATGCCGCCGGCGAACGCATCGGATTGGGCCGGGCGCTGGCGCGTTGGGTAAGCCATATCCTGTCATCACTGACGCTCGGCATCGGCTACATGCTGGCTGGCTGGACGCCGCGCAAACAGGCTTTGCACGACATGGCGGCAGGCACCTTTGTCGTATTCAAAGATGTCGAACCCGGCAGCCCGCTGCCAGCAGAACCCGTGCCCATACCGTGGTATGGCTGGATGTTCATCGCGGTCATTCCTCTCGTGTTCGTCATCGGTATTCTCGCGGCGATTGCCATACCGGCCTACCAGGATTACACGATCAGAAAACGTGTGGACAGTGTGCTTGGCGAAATGGATGCCATCCTGGCGGTCGCTGGCAAACAGGACTGTGAGGCCAGCCAACGCCCGGCATCCAGCCCCTTGCTGGAAATCATCAAAATCGGCAGCACTGCGCAGGGCGGCTGCATGGCGACGGCAAAATTCAACAACGCCGAGACAACGCCACGCCCGCTGCGCCAGCAGACACTGGGTTTGTTCTTTTCTCCCGAAAGCGGTCAATGGCTTTGTACGTCCACATTGCCGGAAAAGTATCTGCCACGCCGGTGTCGCGGCAAAACGGCTCCGCTACCGCCGCCATCCTCCTCGTCCTTGCCGTCATCGCCATCTGACACGCCACAGGATGCCGCTGACGGGGCTATGGCGAAAGCAACCGGGGACAGCATCATGGTGGGTACGCAGCGCCTGAATATTCCGCGACCCGAAGGTTTTGAACCGATCGCCAGCCGCGCGCCGGATTTCATGAAAGCCTTGGAAACCGTTCCCGGTAACGAAACACTCGACCGCTACTTCACGCCAGAGAACGCACAGCGGATTATTGATGGCGAAAAGATAGCCGCAGAAAATTTTCGCACTTTTTACCTTCAGATACCAAAGGCGTTGGCGGGAAAAACCGTTACGGACAATGAGTTTGAAAATAACAGGGACGCCATTGAAACAGCCAATGTACGAGCCGTGCAGAATGTCAGCGACGCGCATTTCATGGGCGTCTATAGACGTGAGCCTTGGGCTTTGTTTTTTACGTCAAAAGTACTGGATCACACAGCGGATGGTTCCAGCCAAATGCTGATTGTGAGCGCAAGCCTCATGATTACCCATCAGAAAATACTGTATCTGTACGCAAGCGCCGCTTACAACGACGAAAGCGACCGACGCTGGGTCGAGTCATCCTTGTCCGCCTGGGCCGACGCCGTGCGCGCCGCCAACCCCAACCATTGAGGCCGCCATCTCCAAAGGGAGGTGCTCGGCCTGCGCTGATTTCGCCTTCTCCCCTCTCCCGCTTGCGGGAGAGGGACCGGGGAGAGGGGGCGGATTTCTGTCTCAAGCCGAAAACGATCCCTCTTCCTCGCGCCCGGCGGGTAGCCAGAGGCGGGCGCGCAGCCCGCCCAGGGGGGCGTTTTGCAGTTCCAGCCTGCCGCCGTAGAGTCGCGCCAGGTCGTCGACGATGCCGAGGCCGAGGCCGGAGCCGGGGGCTTCTTCGTCGCCGCGCTGGCCGCGCTGGAGGAGTTGGTCGCGCTGGTTTGCGGCGATGCCGGGGCCGTTGTCGTCAATGTCAATGCAGAGCTGGCTGCCGCTTTGTCCGGCGCTGATGAGGATGCGCCCGGCGCTCCATTTGCCTGCGTTGTCGAGCAGGTTGCCGAGCATTTCCTGCAAATCCTGGGCTTCGCCGCGAAAAATCAGGCTTTCCGGGCAGGCGGCGATGTCGATCTGTAGCTGCCGTTCGGCGTAGAGGCGCTGCATGACGCGCAGTACGCCTTCGAGCGCCGGGCGCACGCGGCAGCGGCTGCCGCTCAGTTGGGCGGCGGCGGCGGCGCGGGCGCGGGCGAGGTGGTGGTCGATCTGCTGGCGGGCCAGTTGGACCTGGGCGCGAACGATGTCGGCGAGCGGGCCGGCGTCGCGGTCATGGGGGCTGGCGCAGGCGTTGGCCATGATGGCGAGCGGTGTTTTGACGGCGTGGGCGAGGTTGCCGGCCTGGGTGCGCGCCCGGTCGACAAATTCGGCGTTCTTGACCAGCACGGCGTTGAGTTCGTCGACGGCGGGCTGCACTTCCGACGGGTAGGGGCGCTTGAGCGTGGTCTGCCGCCCGTCGCGCAAGAGGGCGAGTTCCTGGCGCAGTTTTTTGAGCGGGGCGAGGCCGCTGAAAACCTGCATGATGGCGGCCAGCACGAGGCCGACGGCGAGCAGGCCAAGGGCTGCCAGCGACATGCCGCGAAAATCGCGCTGCGGTTCGGCCAGCAGGTTTGCGTCGGCGGCGACCATCAGGCGTACCGGCGGCGCGGGCGTGTCGAGCGAATGCTGGACTTGTTCGATCAGCAGTACGGGTTTCGCATCCGGGCCATCGACGCGGTGCCGGTGAATGTCGCCGTCGGCGGGCAGATCGCGGGGCGGGATGAGCGCCTGATCCCACAGCGAACGCGAGCGCAGGATGCCGCTGACGGGCGGCTGGTCGCCGCTGCCGAGGCGGTCAACCTGCCAGTAGAGGCCGGAATAGGGGCGGTCGAAGCGCGGGTCGCTCAAGGGGCGGCTGAGGACGGCCTGACCATCGGCATTGAATTCGAGATTGCCCGCCAACTGGTTGAGATGGGTGCGCAGTTCGGTGTAGAACTGGCGTTCGAGATGCCGGGCAAAGAGGCTGTTCAAGAGCCAGCCGGTGACGCCGATAGTGCCGATGATCCAGGCCAGCGTGCCCAGGAGGAGACGCTGGCGCAGGGAGCCAAAGGCTATTTTCATGGCAGCCGGTAACCCAGGCCGCGCACGGTTTCGATCATCTCCGGCGGCAGTTTTTTTCTGAGCCGCGCGACAAAGACTTCGATGGTGTTGGAATCGCGGTCGCTGTCGTAGGAATAGATGTGCTCGGAGAGTTCGGCGCGGGAGACGACTTCGCCCCGCCGGTGCAGGAGGTAGGCAAGGACGCGGAATTCGTGGCTGGTCAGGGTCAGCGGCTGGCCGTCGAGATGGGCGCGGGCGCTGCGGGTGTCGAGGACGAGCGGGCCGCAGACGAGTTCGTTGGCGGCTTGCCCGCCGGCCCGGCGGATCAGCGCCCGCAGCCGGGCCAGCAGTTCTTCCATGTGGAAGGGTTTGGGCAGGTAGTCGTCGGCTCCGGCGTCGATGCCGGCCACCCGCTCGTGCCATTCGCCGCGCGCCGTCAGAATCAGCACCGGCAGATTGCGCCCGGCGGCCCGCCATTGCCGCAGCACGCTCAGGCCATCGAGCAGCGGCAGGCCAAGATCGAGCACGGCGGCGTCGAATGCTTCTTCCTGGCCGAGATGAAGGGCATCGCGGCCATTGTCGGCGGCGTCGGTGACATAACCCGCGGCCGCCAGACTGCGCTGAAGCTGCTGACGCAGGGTGGGTTCGTCTTCAACGATGAGAATGCGCATGAGGTGGCCCGGCCTTTAGGTCATTTTTTGTTCAAGTAACGACAGGTTCGCCAGTGCGCCGCCGCTTTTCTCCTCTCTCCCCTCGTGGGAGAGAGGCCGGGAGAGAGGGGGAAGCAACGGTTGATGTAACGACATCGCAGCACAGGACGCCTCTCGGCGTCCGCCCCCTCTCCCCAGCCCTCTCCCACAAGGGGGGAGGGGGTTTTCTTTCTCCGGTTTTTCGCATTGGCGCGCTGGTCAAACAGGATTCACCCCAGTCTAGCGCCGGGGACTTTTGTCGCGCTCGGCGATGACCGAGGCGTCTTTGGCGTCGATCAGGAGCTTGCGGACGCCGCCGTTCGCGGCGAGCAGCTTGATTTCATAGACCCAGCGGCCCTTTTCGTCATCCAGTTCGATTTCGAGCACTTCGCCGGGATATTGCGAGTTGATGCGGTCGAGCACCGCGCGCAGCGGCAGAATCTCCCCGGCGGCCAGCGCCCGGCGGGCCATTTCGTGATCGTCATCGGCGATGACCGGGGCGGCGAGGGTGGCGGCGGCAAGGCCGGTCAGCAGTAATTTACGCCAGATCATGTTGGCTCCTTCCATTAAAACAGGCTAGCAGACAGCATAAATACTGCCCCGGCCAAAGTGAACGGCAGGTGAACGGGCCTTTCAGATTGTGTTCAGACAGGTTTTGCCATAGTGCGAACCGTCGCTCAACCGATTGGAGAAACACCGTGAAACCGAAACTCATTCTTGCCCTTGCGCTTTCGTCCCTGGCCGTCTTGCCGCTGGCCGCCCAGGCTGGCCCCATCGACGCCCAACTGGCGACCTACAAAGCGGCGGCAGCGGCGGCGGACGCCCAGTTTACCGCCTTCTCGGCAGAGCGCGGCAAAGCCTTCCACAACCGCGCCTTTGGCGGCGGCAAGCCGGATACCCCGGCCTGCGCCAGTTGCCACAACGAAAACCCGCGCGCCGCCGGCCGCGCGCCGACCGGCAAGGTGATCGAGCCGGTGGCCCTGTCGGCGACGCCGACGCGCTATGCCGACCCGGCCAAGGTCGAAAAGTGGTTTACCCGGAATTGCAAGGAAGTTCTGGGCCGCGCCTGCTCGCCGCAGGAAAAAGGCGACTGGCTGACATACATGGCTGGCCAGTAAGAACGACTGGCTGAGTTACATGATTGGCCAGTAAAAGCGACTGGCTGACTAAGCAAAACGTTCAGGAGAATCCCATGAAAACGAAATTCCCGCTGCGCCCGATCCTCGTCGCCGGTCTGGCGCTGACCGCCTCGGCGCTGTTATGGACAGAGGCGGTCGCCGATGGCAAGCACTTCTTCCCGCCGGTGACCGATACCAAGGTCGTGGCTGAGTGCGGCAGTTGCCACATGACGTTTTCGCCCGCCATGCTGCCCGCCCGTTCCTGGCAGAAGATGATGGGCGACCTCGGCAAGCATTTCGGCGACGACGCCTCGATCGACCCCCAACTCAACGCCGAGATCACCGCTTATCTGGTGAACAACGCCGCCGACGCCAACGGTGGCCGCTACGGCGGCAAGCTGACGCGCGGCATCGCCGCCACGAGCGCCCCGCTGCGCATTACCGAATTGCCGAAATGGCAGCGCGAACACCGCGAAGTCCCGGCCTGGGAATGGCGGCACAAGGAAGTCCGCAGCAAGGCCAACTGTGTCGCCTGCCACGTCGATGCCGAACGCGGCTATTACGACGATGACTGAAAACGACCGCGCTACCCCACTGTTTATTGAAGGAGAATCACCATGAAAAAAATCACCGCTTTCTTTGCTTCCGTCGTCCTCTCGGGTGTTTACGCCGCCGCCATGATTCCCCCCGCCGCTGCCGAAACCGGGCAGGGAACCGAGTGGCTGCCGATCCCCAAACTGATCGAGCGTCTGGAAGCCAAGGGCTACCACGATGTCGAGAAGGTCGAGCGCGAAAAAGGCCGCTACGAAGTCCGCGCCATCAACCGCGACGGCGAGCGGGTCAAACTCTACCTCGACCGGCAAAGCGGCGAACAGGTCGAGCGCCAGCACAATCGCCGCGACAATAACAACAGCGATTGCAACAAACGCCGCTGCCGCGACGATCTGCCGGGCGCGGCAGCGGCGCCGCTGTACCGCCCGGCCAAGGCAATCGGGGCGGTCTAGGCCGCCATGATGACGCCGATTGAATCCGCTTTTTACCAAAGGAGAATCACCATGAAAAAACTCACCCCCCTCTTTGCCGCTGTTGCCCTCTCAGGCGCTTGCGCTACGGCTGTCCTTTTTTCTCCCGCTGCCGTCGCCGCATCATCCGATTACACCTCCCCCGAAACCCAGGATAAGGAAAAGGCCGACTGGCTCCCCATCCCCGAAGTGATCAAGCGTCTGCAAGCCAAGGGCTATACCAATCCCCGAATCGAGCGCGTCAAACATGGCTATGAAGCCTATGTCAACAAACCCAATGACCCCGATGGCTACCGGGTTCAGCTCCTCCTTGACCCGCACACGGGCGAACCGATCGAGCGTAAACCCCGTAACGCCGATTGAGGCGAACAGCGCGGTATAGATCAAACCGACGACGCAGATTAGAGCGGTTTTGATTCAAGTGCGTACACACCCCTATACCGTTCGGGCTGAGCCTGTCGAAGCCCGGTTCAAGCCTCGTTCCTCTCTCCGCACCGTCCTTCGCCTGTCCTGAGCCTGTCGAAGGGACAAGCTCAGGACGAACGGGAGTGTAAGGACTTGAACAGAAAATGCTCTAACCCCGACAGTTTTTATTGAAGGAGAAGCACCATGAAAAAATTCGCCACCCTCTTTGTGTCCGTCGCCCTGGCAGGCGCTTGCGCCGCCGCTGCTGCCGAAACCAGGCAAGGGGCCGATCTTCCGCCGACACCGAGAGTCATCGACAAAGCTCCCGCCGAAGCCGGGCAGAGAGTTGACTGGTTGCCGATCCCCCAACTGATCGAGCGTCTGGCAGCCCGTGGCTACCACGATGTCGGGAGAATCGAAATTGAAAGAGGGCGTTACGAAGTCTATGCCACCAATCCGGCTGGCGATCGGGTCAGCCTCTACCTTGATCCGAAAACCGGCGAGCAGATCGAGCGTAAACGCCGCAATACCAATTAAGGCGATTGCCGACCGCTTGCCGCTTGATCCCTCAGCCCATTCAGGTGCCAAGGGTCAGTGATTGATGCGTGGGCGAAGCCTGCGGAAACCAAGCTGATACCTGGCATCTGATACCCGATTCCTGATTTTCCTTGAGAAACCACCATGAAACTCCTCCTCTCCACCATCGCGGCCATCGTCGCGCTCGCCTGGGGTTTTGATGTCGCCACCACGATTTTCCCCGTCGATGCCCATCCACTCTGGATCGGGCGGCAGGAAGCCATGTTGCTCACCGGCCTCCTGTCGATTGCCATGATGTCGCTGGCGATGCTGCTGGCAACCCGCCCCGTCTGGCTGGAAGCCCCTCTGGGCGGCATGGATCGTGTCTATCGCACGCACAAATGGGCGGGCATCCTGGCCGGTCTGTTCGCCCTCGCCCACTGGCTCATCAAAGAATCCGGCAGCCTCGTCAAAACCCTGATCGGCACTGGTGGGCGCTTGCCCAAGGGCGATTTCGCCAACTGGTACAACAATCTCCGCCATCTTGCCGAAGACATGGGCGAATGGGCTTTTTACGCCATCATCGCTCTCATCGTGCTGACCCTGTGGCAGCGTTTTCCCTACAAGCCCTGGCGTTTCATCCACCGCTACGCCATGCCCGCGCTCTACCTCGTCCTCGCCTTTCACGCCGCGCTTCTGTCGCCGCCTGATTACTGGCAGCAGCCCGTCGGCGCGCTGGTCGCCGTCATGCTGCTGGTTGGCGTTTATGGCGCTGGCCGTTCGCTGCTCGGCAGCATCGGCGAAAGCCGTCAGGCCACGGGCGAAATCGTCAGCGTCGAGCAGCCCGGCAGCGGCCTCACCGCCGTCACCTGCCGCCTCAGGCACGGCTGGCGCGGCCATCGTCCCGGCCAATTCGCCTTCGTCACCTTCGACGCCGGAGAAGGCGCGCACCCTTTCACCATCGCCAGCGCCGACCGGGGCGACGGCAGCATCACCTTCCAGATCAAGGCGCTCGGCGATTACACCCGGCAACTGGCGACCCGCCTCAAACCCGGCCAGCCGGTGCGGATCGAAGGCCCCTACGGCTGCTTCGACCTCGCCCGCGCCGACCGTCAGGCGCAGCAAATCTGGATCGCCGGCGGCGTCGGCGTCACGCCCTTCCTCGCCTGGCTCGAAGCCCTGCAAGCCGACCCGGCGGCAGCGCCCGCGGCGGAACTGCACTACTGCACCCGCGACCGCGACAGCGACCCCTTCGCCATCCGCCTCGAACAGCTCGCTGCCGGCCTGCCCAACATCCGCCTTGTCATCCACGGCGACCGCCAGGGCCAGCCGCTCGACGCCCAGGGCTTGATGCGCCAGGCGCAAACCGCCAAACGGAGCGAAGTCTGGTTCTGCGGCCCCAGCGGACTCGCTGCCCTGCTGCGGCAAAAACTGCGCGACTCAGGCGGACGGGCGGTGCCTTTCCATCAGGAAGCGTTCGAGATGCGCTGAGCGGGTAATTTGTTCGGCGAATGGGGAGGATCAAGGCGGCGCCATGATCCTCCCCGCCGCGCATGGTGGCGGGATCATGCCCGATGCCGCAACTTGAAATGAGGCGCCTGAAAGTATCGCCCGCTTGGAGGAAGGCGCCGGGAAAATTGCTCAGAATGAAAGGATGAGCGGAAGACTGTTATCAACAGCATGCTGCGCCAAGGCGGCAAACACATCCATGCCCTCGCGGGCAGCTTCCTCGAACGGGATCTGCTTCTCTTGTTCAGGAATAAAGTTCTTGCTCCAGTTTGGCTCGGTTGTAGCCAGCCTGTGGAGATTATCAAGCAAACTTTTGGTAGAGGCGATCATTACATTGTCATCACCGGCAAGAGGTGGAAATTCGAAGCGAAACTCAAAATCTCCGGGAAGCCATATATTCGCCATAAGAATTGCAGGAAATTCGGGTTTTTCGCGGTCCATTACGGACTGATAGACCGGGTCTTCAAGCCAAATTTCGGGTAGGTACGGCGGCGCGGGTTGTTCTGTGGATTGAGCATAGGCTGCCCAGAGGAGGAGGGCTGAGAAACCCTCCCAACCAGGCCGGTCTGTGAAATAGGGCTGCTTCTCATCTTCAGACCACTCGATTGGCCCAAGACCGTGCACAGCCAAACCTTCGTTGATTGCTCTCTGCCACCCTGAAACACCTTCCAGGACTTCTTCGGCTGTTGGCGGCTCGTTGTCTCCGTCAGCATAAATCATCTGATAGTGGTGGCCTTCGGCTTTGGCCTGCCGTTGCACAACATTTTCCCATTGACGCGTATAGAAGCGCGTAAATGTGCCAACAAAAACATCGAATGCCATGTGTTGCCCTTGTTGTTCAATCGGGATACCGGTACCAGAGACCGACTGGATTGATGATTGTATGGAAATTAGCGAATTTATCGCGATTATATAAACTCAATAACTTCAATACAATTTCCGACTTGCCGCCATCGCGCCCGGCTCATGCCGCCGACGGCGCGCACGCCTCGCAGCGATGCACTTCCACTGTCACATGGGCGATTTCCTCATGCACGGCGAGGGCGGCGCGGACTTGCAGGGGCGTCAGTCCGGCGTTGTGGGTCAGGAGCGAGAGGACGCAGGCGTAAGCGCCGTTGCCGACGCGCCAGACGTGCAGGTCGGTGATTTCGGCGTCGGGCAGGGCGGCGATGACTTCGCGGATTTCGGCCACCACCGGATGATCCATTTCACGGTCAAGCAGGGCGTTGGCCGTTTGGCGAAGCAGGTTTTTCGCCCATAGGGCGACCAGCGTCGCGCCGACCAGGGCAGAGGCGGCGTCGAGCCAGTCCCAACCGGCCAGCCAGCCGCCCGCGAGGGCGGCGATGGCGAGCACGGAAGTCAAGGCGTCGGTGAGGACGTGAATGTAGGCGGCTTTGAGATTGAGGTCGTCATGGCTGTGGTGATGCGGGTGATCGTGGTGGTGATCGTGACCCTGGTTGAGAATGAGGGCGCAGACCAGATTGATGACGAGGCCGAAGACGGCGACCGCCAGCGCCTCGGCGTAGCGGATCGGCTGCGGCGCGAGCAGCCGGTCAACCGCGCCGACCACCATCAAGGCCGCCACGGCGAGCAGAAACAGGGCGCTGGTGTAGCCGCCGAGCACTTCGATTTTCCAGGCACCAAAGGCAAAACGCGGGTCGCCCGCGTAGCGCCGCGCTGCCGCATAGGCAAAGGCAGAAAGGCCGATGGCCAGCGCGTGCGAACTCATGTGCCAGCCGTCGGCAAGCACGGCCATCGAGTTGAACCACCAGCCTGCGGTGATTTCGATGACCATCGTCGCCAGCGTGATCCATAGCACCAGACGGGTGCCGCGTTCGGCGTGGGCATTGCCGCCGCCGTAGTGATGCGACTGTTGCCAGTGTGTCAGATCGTGTGTCGCGCTCATGCGGGTTGTCCGCTTTGTTGTCCATACCCGGCAAACTTTTCCAGCACCGCCGCCATTTCCGCCGCGTCGAGCAAGACCGGATCGCCAAGCTGGCAGGCGCGCCAGTACTGTTCGCACAGTTCTTCCAGTTCGACCGCCAGCGCCAGCGCCTCGGCCAAGTCGCGGCCCGTGACGAGGAGGCCATGGTTGGCCAGAAGGCAGCCCTTGCGTTCCCGCATCGCCGTCAGTGCCGCCGCCGAGAGTTCCGCCGTGCCAAAGAGGGCGTAATCGGCGCAGCGGATGCTGTCGCCGCCAAAGCGAGCGATCATGTAATGGAAGGGCGGAATGTCGCGGCGCAGGCAGGCGAGGCTGACGGCAAAGGGCGAATGGGCGTGCAGCACCGCGCCAATGTCGTCGCGGGAGAGATACAGGTCGCGGTGAAAGCGCCATTCCGAGGACGGCTGACGGCGGCCTGTCCTGAGCGAAGTCGAAGGGCCTTTGAGCGCGCCGTCAAAGGCCAGCCACGGGATGTCATCGACCGTCAGCCCGGCGTAAGCCATGCCGGTCGGCGTGATGTAAAAACCATCACCCTCGCGCTGGCTGAGGTTGCCCGCCGTCCCGCGATTGAGGCCAGCGGCCTGCATGTCGCGGGCGGTGGCGATCAGCGTCTCTCGCGGGTCAATCATGGCCTGCTTCCGGGGTATTGGTATCTACGCCTCTTTTAGAAGCGGCAAGGCACAAGCCTTGACCAACACCGTCTCGTAGGGCGGGTCTCGACCCGCCAGCCAACATCAAACATTGATTTTGCGTCGGCAGATTGCAACGGCGGGTCAAGACCCGCCCTACTCCTTGGCTGAGGTTGCCCGCCGTCCCGCGATTGAGGCCAGCGGTCTGCATGGCGCGGGCGGTGGCGATCAGCGTCTCTCGCGGGTCAGTCATGGCCTGCTTCCGGGTAGAGCGTTCGCAGCCCGGCGCGGCTGGCCGGGGAGACGCCGCGTTCGGTGATCAAGGCGGTAATCAGGCGGGCGGGCGTGACATCAAAAGCCGGGTTGCCGACCGCCGCGCCAGGCGGCAGTTGCCACAGCGTCGACGGCCTGCCAGCGGCGTCACGGCCCTGTATCTGGCGCAATTCGTCGCCGTCGCGTTCTTCAATCGGAATGGCCTCGCCGTCCGGGCAGGCAAAATCAAAAGTCGGGCGTGGCGCGGCGACGTAGAAGGGCACGCCATTGTCGGCGCAGGCCAGCGCCTTCAAATAAGTACCGACCTTGTTGGCGACATCGCCATTGGCGGCGATGCGGTCAGCGCCGGTGATGACCGCGTCAACCCGCTGCTGGCGCAGCAAGAGGCCCGCCGCGTTGTCGACGATGACGGTATGCGGCACGCCATGCTGCGCCAGTTCCCAGGTCGTCAGCAAACCCTGGTTGCGCGGCCGGGTTTCCGAAACCCAGACATGCACGGCCAAGCCACTGTCGTGGGCGGCATAGACAGGCGCCAGCGCGGTGCCGTAATCGACCGTCGCCAGCCAGCCCGCGTTGCAGTGGGTCATCACGTGCAAAACGCCAGCCCGGCGCGGCGGCAAGCGGCACAACAGTTCGCGGCCATGCTCGCCGATGGCCCGGTTCTGCGCCACATCTTCCTCGGCAATCGCCGCCGCCTCGGCCCAGGCCGCTGCTTCGCGCTGCGCCGGAGCGAGCGGCGACAGCTTTTGCCGCATCCGCGCCAAGGCCCAGCGCAGATTGACCGCCGTCGGCCTCGTCGCGCCAAGGATGGCGACCGCTTCATCGAGCCGCGCGTCGGCCGCGTCGCCAGCCAGGGCCAGCGCCAGCCCGTAAGCCGCCGTCGCGCCAATCAGCGGCGCGCCGCGCACCTGCATCTCACCAATGGCCCGCGCCGCAGCAGCCAGCGTATCGACACGCAACCAGCAGAGTTCCAGCGGCAAGCGGGTCTGGTCGATGATCTCGATCACGCGCCGCTCAGGGTCAGCGCGTAGCGTGCGGGTGGGCGTGCCGTCAATCTTCATGGCGGGCATGGCAAGGTCTCCCCTTGCCCTTGGTGCAGCTGTCGTGAAAGCCCCGGCGCGGGGGAGAAGCGGGCGCTCCCCTCCCCCCGCGTGGGGGAGGGGCTGGGGGAGAGGGGGTAGCCCTGACCCTGGTCGGTGATCGCAAGCATTTGCCAATTTGCGAAAGGCGGCATGTCAGTCCTTAGTTGCCGGGTAAAGACGCCGCACCCGCTACCCCCAGTCGGATGATGGTGTCGCTGTAACGCGCCACCTGCGCGTCGTTGGTCATCAGTCGCATCGGTTCGACCAAGGCTTGAGCGATAAGAATCCGGTCAAACGGGTCTTGATGGTGGTGAGGTAGTTCTTCCACCGCCACCGCGTGTTCAGCCTCGACCGCCAGCAGGCGATAGCCGGATTCGCGGAAGTAACGCGCGGCGTCAGCGCCGGATACCGGCATGTCACCCCGGCCAAGCCCGTGCTTGATGGCGATTTCCCAGAGGCTGGCGACGCTGACCCAGACGCTGGTTTTCGGCGCCAGAATCAATTCCCGCGCCCGTCGCGGCAACTTCGGGCTATCCGTGATCGCCCACAGGGCGACGTGCGTGTCGAGCAACAGGTTCAAGCTGGCTCGCCACCGAGGAACAGCCGCGCCACCTCGTCGTTGTCGGCGTCGATCGTCTCCGGCGCCACGAATTTCCCCTTGGCGACGCCGATCCGCTGCCCGCTCGGCATCGTGTTGATCGGCGCCAGTCGGGCCGCCGGACGGCCATTGCGGGCAATGATGATTTCCCGCTCCCGCCCCTGCTCGATGGCTTCCACCAGGCGCGACAGCGAGGATTTGGCTTGCAGCATATTGACGGTTTCCATGAGCTTCCCCAGAAACAATCGCATTAGTCTAGTCTGGCTAACCGGCAAGCACAAGCCCGCTTGACGCTGCCGCGCCCTGCCGCGAATAATCCGCCCCTGTTCATTCATCAAGGAAAGCCCCATGAGCATCGTGCAGGAATTCAAGGAATTTGCCGTGCGCGGCAATGCCGTCGATCTGGCGGTTGGCGTCATTGTTGGCGCGGCCTTTGGCAAGATCGTCGATTCCGTCGTCGGTGACCTGATTATGCCGCTGGTCGGGCAGGTCGTTGGCAAGCTCGATTTTTCCAATCTCTATTTGGTGCTTGGCGACAACCCGCAGAATCTCGCCACCCTGGCCGAACTGAAAAAAGCGGGCATCCCGGTCTTTGCCTACGGCAATTTCCTGACCATTCTGGTCAATTTCATCATCCTCGCCTTCATTATTTTTATGATGGTCAAACAGTTGAACCGCCTACGCAAAACCGCACCCGCCCCCGCGCCGGAAACCCCGCCGACGCCGGAAGACGTGCTCCTGCTACGCGAAATCCGCGATGCGCTGACGAAACAAGGGCGGCATTGATCGCCCCGCTTTAAGTTCTTCAAAATCCGCAACCGCCTGCGACATTCACCGCATGTTCAGCTCGGCGGACTATGAACTTGTCCGTAAATAAAATCTGGTGGTTTACAACCCCGGAGCTTTACGGCTTGTTTCCCGTTCGTCCTGAGCTTGTCGAAGGATGAACGGACGCGCTGGCGGTGATGCCCCGCCCTTCGACAAGCTCAGGGCGAACGGTATTTGGGGGTATAGGTTGCTCAGTTTTGCAATGATTTTCTTATTTACGGACAAATTCTAAACATCTAAGGTCATCATGAAATAAAAAACGCCCGGCGGAGGTCGGGCGTTCGGGTTTCCCTGCCGCCTCTCTCCCGCAAGCGGGAGGGAGGCGAGCGGGAGCCGCCGCAGGCGGTCGGTTTACTTGCTCGGAAAGCGCGAGATGTAATCCGAGACGGCTTCGAGGTCCTGGTTGCTGTACTGCTTGATGGCCTTGACCATCATCGGGTTGG
>JAITMS010000074.1 GCA_031277255.1 Azonexus sp. | reverse complement strand
ACGTCCGCGCAATACGCTCTCCCACGGGGTACATCTCTGCCCTCCAGAGGGAATACAGGCTACGGACATCTTCCCGAAAACATCTTCCAAACTACATGAAAAAGAAGATACAAGGGGTTGGGGAGAGGGAGAGGGAGAGGTCAGGGCGGCGTTGCGCGCCGGGGAGCGGCGGTCAGCCAGCCGGCCAGATGCTGTTCGGCGAGGTCGGCGAGCGCCCGCAGCCAATCCTCGTTTTCGTTGAGCGCCGGGATGTAGTGGTAGGTCTTGCCGCCCGCGTCGAGAAATTCCCGGCGTCCTTCGATGGCGATTTCTTCGAGGGTTTCCAGACAATCGGCGACGAAGCCGGGGCAGAGCGCGTCGACCCGGCGGACGCCCTGCCGCCCCCAGTCGCGCAGCGTTGGCGCGGTGTAGGGTTGCAGCCATGCGGCCTGGCCGAAGCGCGACTGGAAGCTGATGAGAAATTGTTGGGGCGGCAGTTGCAGGCGTTCGGCGAGCAAACGTCCGGTGGTCTGGCATTGGTCGAAATAGGGGTCGCCGAGATCGACGCTGCGCTTGGGCAGACCGTGAAAGCTGATGAGGAGCCGCCCGTCGTCGCCCAAGGGGCCGTTCTGCTGCCAGTGTTTGCGCACCGCTTGCTCAAGCGCGGCGAGGTAGCCGGGGTGGTCGTGAAAGTCGCGGACGGTGCGGATTTCCGGCTGCCTGCGCGTCTTCAGGAGCCAGTGGCAGGCGGCGTCGAGGGCGGTGGCGGTGGTGCTGGCGGCGTATTGCGGGTACATCGGCAGGAGCAGGACGCGGCCAACGCCTTCGGCCTTGAGGCCGTCGAGCACGCGGCCAAGCGCCGGTTGGCCGTAGCGCATGGCGCAAACGACGGTGACCGGGTAGCCGCGCGCGCCGAGAAAGCCTTGGAGCAGCTTCGCCTGCCGCGCGCTGTGGAGGCGCAGCGGCGAGCCTTCCGGCTGCCAGACGGCGGCGTATTTGGCGGCGGATTGTTTGGGCCGCCGGTTGAGGATGACGCCGTTCAGGATCGGCCACCACAGGAGTTTGGGGATTTCGACGACGCGCGGGTCGGAGAGAAATTCCTTGAGGTAACGGCGCACGGCGGGGGCGGTCGGGCTTTCCGGCGTGCCGAGATTGATGAGGACGACGGCGGCGGCGCTGGCAACATCCGTCCGCACCGGCGGTTCAGGGGCAAAGCGCGGCATTTTCAGAAGCTGCCTCAAAAAAATAATCCTGATTTGCCCCCATACCCGTTCGGGCTGAGCTTGTCGAAGCCCGGTTCAAACCTCCATGCCATCTCGCTGCGCCGCCCTTCGACAAGCTCAGGGCGAACGGGTGGAAGGGGGCTTGTATTTTTCGCGGTGAGATGTTTTTCAAGACAGCTTCTCAAATATCTTCTTTACCCGACAGCGCCCCGGACAGCAGGCGGGCGGTGATGTCGACAATCGGAATGACCCGCTCGTAAGCCATCCGCGTCGGGCCGATGACGCCGACCGAGCCGACCACCTGACCATCGACCGCGTAGGGCGCGGCGATGACGCTGCATTCGTCGAGCGAGGCAATGCCCGATTCGCCGCCGATGAAAATCTGCACGCCCTCGGCGCGGTGGGAAATGTCGAGCAGGCGCATGAGGTTGGAGCGTTGCTCAAAGAGGTCGAACAGTTGGCGCAGGCGCTTCATGTTGGACGAGAGTTCTTCCACGTCGAGCAGGTTGCGCTCGCCGGAGATGACGTAAGGCCGGGCGGTCTCGGCCAGCGCCGCGTCCCCGGCGGCGAGCGCCTGGGCCATCAGCGGCTTGATGTCGTCCTTGATTTGGCGGATCTCGCTGGAAAGAAGCTGGCGAATCTGCTCGAAATCGAGGCCCGCGCCCTGCTGGGTCAGGTAATTGGCGGCCTCGGTCAACTCGGACGGCGTATAGACGCGCTCGGTATTGAGGATGCGGTTCTGCACATCGCCATCGACGGTGACGATGATGAGCAGGATGCGCCGCTCAGCGAGGCTCAAAAACTCAATCTGGCGGATGCGGCTCGATTTGCGGCGCGGGGCGATGACGACTCCGGCAAAACGGCTCAGGCTCGACAAGAGTTGCGAGGCGCTGGCAATGATCTGGTTGGTCGTCCGGTCTTGCAGCGCCTCCTCGATCAGGCCCATCTGCCCCTGTTCCAGCGGCTGCACGGTAAGGAGGCTATCGACAAAAAGACGATAACCGCGCGCCGTCGGCACCCGTCCCGCCGAGGTGTGCGGGCTGGCGACAAAACCGGCTTCTTCAAGATCGGCCATGACATTGCGGATGGTCGCCGGCGACAGATCGAGGCCGGAAAATTTCGACAGCGCCCGCGAGCCGACCGGCTGTCCGTCAGCAATGTAATGTTCAACCAGAGCCTTGAGCAGGGTGCGCGCGCGTTCGTCCAGCATGAGCCGGATTGTACAAAAACGGCGCGGCGGCGGGCGCAAAAGTTCCTTGGCGCGACTGGCAAAAGCCCCTCTCCCTGTTTTCCTCTCCCACAGGGAGCGTGTACAGACCGGCCACATCGTTGACACCTGTTCGGGGACATGATGGACACCTTATGGTAGGCATTTTGTTCGGAGAACGAGATGCCGTGGCAAGTGAGGTCTGTGATGGAGATGAGGA